>JANNEZ010000052.1:0-11995 GCA_031379255.1 Rhodoferax sp.
TGCACCAGTCTTTATGTCGGGATCAATGTCCCAAGGGGGAGCACGGGGTCAACGACCCGGACCCCTTCCAGCGCGGCCGGGGCAGCTTGATAATATTAGGCGGAGCAGTCGGCGAAGGCCGCTGCGGGGGACATTCGCGGAGTCACCCACCCCGGTCTCGCTGGCCACACCGGAAATCAAACGCCTGCCCTACTGCCTTACCGACTCACTTGATCCACAAGCGGATCGAGTCCCAGGCGCGCCCCAGCAGCCCGGCCTGTTCAACCGTTTCAAGCACCTGCAAGGGCACTTCCGACACCAGCTGGTCGCCTGCCATCACCTTCAAGGTTGCCAGTGTCTGGCCTTTGGTGAACGGCGCCACGAGTGGTTCCTTGCGGGCCACTTCAGTCTTCAGTTTTGACGCGGTGCCCGCTGGCACAGTGACGATGATCGGCTGGCTGCGGCCGAGTTTGACGGTTTTTGCCGTGCCTTTCCAGACCTGGGGTGACAACACGGCTTGGCCCGCGTCAAACAGCTTGACCGCTTCAAACGCGGTGTAGCCCCAGTTGAGCAGTTTTTGCGACTCGTTGGCGCGGGCGTTTTCACTGGACGCGCCCAGCACCACCGAGAGCAGGCGACGGCTGCCGGTGAGCGGCGCGGCGGGAGCAGCCGCCGCCCCCGGCGCTTGAGCGCTGGCGTTGACGGGCTGGGTTGCGCCCAGCCCGGCCACTTCCCGTTTGGCGGTGGCGATCAGGCAATAACCGGCCGCTTCGGTGTGGCCAGTCTTGAGGCCGTCCACCGTCGGGTCACGAAACAGCAGCAGGTTGCGGTTGTTGTCGTTGGCTGCGGGGGTGCCCTCGTAGCGGTATTTTTTCAGGGCGTAGTAGTGCACGTACTGCGGAAAATCCTGCATCAGCCGCGTGGCCAAAACGCCCAGATCACGTGCGGTGGTGGTGTGGCCGGGTTCGGTCAACCCTTCGGGGTTTTTGTACTGCGTGGCCTTCATGCCCAGCGCCTTGGCCTGCTCGTTCATGAGTTGCACGAAGCGCTCGTAGGTGCCGCCCACCCCTTCGGCCAAGGCCACGGTGGCGTCATTGCCGCTTTGCACAATCATGCCCTTGATGAGGTCTTCGACCGGCACCTTCATCTTCGGGTCAATGAACATGCGCGAGCCGGGCATCTTCCAGGCGCGTTCACTGACGCCAAAGGTTTGTTGCAGGTCGATTTTTTTGGACTTCAGCGCGTCAAACACCAGGTAGGCTGTCATGAGCTTGGTCAACGAGGCCTGCTCTACGGCCGAGTCCACGTCTTTGGCGGCCAACATCTGGCCGGAGGTGACGTCCAGCAACAAATACGACCGGGCGGCGATTTCAGGCGGCTGCGGCGCTTGGGCCAGCGCCACCGAGACGCTGAAGTGGGTCAACAGGAGAAACAGACAGGGCAAAAATTTCATTGATATTGAAAAAATTTAGTGCAAAATAAATTCGTTAATTAAATTTATATAATAAATAGTCAATTTTATTGATAAATAAATAGCTAAAAATTGATATTTTACGTGACTTAACAAGCTTAAATTTTCAATAGAAAATATTTAAATAACATTTTATTGAAATTGTATCAAAACCCCGGCGTGGCAAGCGATCCTCGCTCAGCGCCCCAGGTGTGCAGGTGCCCGCAAACGCTCCACCACTTTGCCGTTTTTGAGGTGTGATTCGACGATTTCGTCGATGTCGTGCGCATCCAGATAGCTGTACCACACCGCTTCCGGGTAAACCACCGCCACCGGGCCTGCGGCGCACCGGTCCAGGCAGCCCGATTTGTTCACCCGCACTTGGCCGGGGCCAGAGAGGCCGGCGGCCTTCACCTGCGATTTGCAGCGGTCAAAACCGGCTTGCGCGTTGTGGCGGGCGCAGCACTCTTCGCCATTTTTACGTTCGTTGAGACAAAAAAAGATGTGGCGCTGGTAATACGAAGGATTGGCGGACGGCGCGGCGCTGGCGGGGGAGGTGATAGAAGTTTGGGACATGCCGCATTTTAGATACCGCGCCCCAGGGCCAGCCGCACAGACTGCTAGGCTTTGACCTCGCGGGTTCCCAGCAAAGTGAGCAGGTAAACCAGCGCCGCATAAGGCCACAACCAGCTCAGCCACTGCACGACACCGTTGAATCGTATGAAACGGCCCTGCTCCCAGGTGTGCAGGGTCTGCTCAAAATACGGCCCTGACGACACCTGGTTCAGCACACCGAGGCACAGGCCCAGCGCCAGCAAGGCCACGGCCGCGCACAGCCGCCTGGGCGCAAACACCATCGGCACCACCAGCACGGCGGCGGCGCCCAGACCCAGGCGAGTTGGAAAATTCAGCCAGTCCCAGGCGTTGGCCGGGCCAAAACTCAGCGCGCTGGACAGCCCTGTCACCCCTACTGCTGCCGCCATCACCGCCGCGACATGCAACACCCGGCGCCGGCCGCCGCGGATCACGCAAAAACCCAGCAGGCACGGCGCCAGCGCGCCAAGCGCCACACACAGCAGCTGAGCGCCGGGCAACAGGGGTTGCAGTTCGACCTCGCGCATTGGCATCCACTCCAGAAACCGGGTGTCAACCAGCCAGTCAACGAGGGTGGCCTCCAGCCGCTCCATCACCTGCCCCAGGCCCAAGGGTGACGCGGTGGGGAACAGCAGCGCCACAGGCCATAAGGCAATCAGCACCAGGCCGCCGCGCGCTTGCGCCACAAACCAGCGCTCGCGCACACGGTTCCAGTGCGCAAGCGCGCCCAACTGCTCCAGCGCGTACGCCAGGGCGGCGCCGGCTGCCGCACCCGCCGCGTTCAGGGCGAAGTCCAGGTTGGACGGCACCCGGGACGGCAAATAACTCTGCGTGGCCTCCATCAGGAGCGACATCAAGGCGCCCGCCAGCGCTCCCACCGCCACCGCATGGCGCACGCGCCCGGTGCGCAGACCGCTCAATGTCAACAAAAAACCAAAGGGCAGGTAACCCAGGACATTGATCCAGACGTCAAATGCCGTCCAGTACTTCGGCAGGGGATGCCACAGGTAGGCCAGCGGGCTCAAACCCTGGTCGCGCCACTCGGCAAACGGGAACACACTGGCGTAAACCAGCAGGCCGCCATACAGGAGAAACAGGGGCCAGGCAGAGGTTTTATGCATCTGCGGCCGGTCTCAGTGAAGGCACGTCAAAACGGTTTGACCACAACCAGTACCACCGCACACAGCAGGAGCGCCACGGGCGCCTCGTTGAACCAGCGGTACCAGGTGTGGCTGCGTTGGTTCTGGCCGGTTTCGAACTTTTTCAGCAAATTGCCGCAGGCGTGGTGGTAACCGCCAATCAGGAGCACGACAAACAGTTTGGCATACAGCCACAGGTTGCCGGGGCCCGAGCCAATGCCGTAACCCAGCCACAGCCACAAACCGAAAGCAATCGCCAGCAAGGAAAGTGGCCCCATGAAGTTATGCAGTCTTTTGGCCATGCCCAACAAGCGGTCCCGCTCGGCGTTCGAGCCTGCGGGGACCTGCGCCAGGTTGACAAATATCCTGGGCAGGTAGAACAGGCCGGCGAACCAGCTGGCGACAAAAACGATGTGGAGGGACTTAATCCAGAGCATGCGCTGATTGTGGCGAAAAAAAACCCCGGCACTGGGCCGGGGTGGTAAGCCTATTTGCTGTCACACATCAAGGCCCCGCTCAGGGAGGAAAAGCGGGGGGTGGCGAACCACCCGCTGGGAATTTAGCAAACTACCGGACAGGTTTCAAGCAACAGGGTCAATTATTTGTCATTGATGTGACAATACTTGACCGCAGTCAAGTTTTCAAACCCGATGACCCACGCTTCCCCGGCTCCGTTCCCACTGGCCCGCCCGCGCCGCCTGCGCCGCGACGCCTTCACCCGCAACCTGGTTCGTGAAAACTCGTTGTCGGTGCATGACCTGATCTACCCGGTGTTTGTGGTGGACGGAAAAAAGCAGCGCCAACCCGTCGCTTCGATGCCGGGCGTCGAGCGCCTGAGCCTGGATTTGCTCCTGCCGGTGGCTGAAGAATGTGTCGCCCTGGGCATCCCGGCAATAGCCCTGTTTCCCGTGGTCGAGCAGTCGCTCAAAACGCCGGACGGCAAGGAAGCGCTCAACCCCAAGGGTCTGATCCCCAAAGTGGTGCGTGAGCTGAAAAAACGCTTCCCCGAGCTCGGCATCATGACTGACGTGGCGCTGGACCCATATACCAGCCATGGTCAAGATGGCCTGCTTGACAACTCCAATTACATCCTCAATGACGAAACCGTGAAAGTACTGGTGAAGCAGGCGCTCACACAGGCCGCAGCGGGCGTGGATATTGTGGCCCCCAGTGACATGATGGACGGCCGCATCGGCGCAATTCGCCAGGCGCTTGAGACCAAGGGCCATATCCACACCCGCATCATGGCTTACAGCGCCAAATACGCCAGCGCCTTTTACGGGCCGTTCCGCGACGCCGTAGGCTCGGCTGGCAACCTGGGCCGCGCCAACAAAAAGGTCTACCAGATGGACCACGGCAACTCGGATGAGGCGCTGCGCGAGGTGGCCATCGACATCGCCGAAGGCGCCGACATGGTGATGGTCAAGCCCGGCATGCCGTACCTGGACATCGTGCGCCGCGTCAAAGACGAGTTTCACGTGCCGACCTTCGCCTACCAGGTCAGCGGTGAATACGCCATGCTCAAGGCCGCCGCGCAAAACGGCTGGCTCGAGCACGACGCCGTGATGCTGGAGAGCCTGCTGGCGTTCAAACGCGCCGGGGCCGATGGGGTGCTCACTTATTTTGCAATGGACGCTGCCCGCTTATTGCCTAAAATTTAGACCTCAACAGCGTCCAGCCACTGACCATGCGCGTCTTCAGCATCAACGCCAGCGCCATCGCTGAAAGCCATGAATTGCCCAGTGCCCTGGGTGATACCGGTTATGTCTGGATCGCCTGCGCGCGGCGCGAGTTCGAAGTGACGCAGGCGCAAGTGCAGGCCTGCCTGCAAAACCTGTGCGGCCTGCAGCTGGTGGACCTGCACATCGCCGACCTCATCAACAACCATTTGCCCTCCCATTTCGACTTCACCTCCCAATACGACGTGCTGGTGTTTCGCCGGCTGGCCGCCGGTACGCTGGACGCCAAGGCAGAAACCGCGCTGCCTGGCAACACCGCCCTGGCGAAAGGCGGCCCGCCGATCCTCAAGCGCATCGACACCAGCCCGGTCGGGTTTGCCGTATTTGACCGCGTGTTGCTCACCGTGCACCCGACCGATTGCGCCGTGCGCGACGCCTTCGCTGCACGGCTGTTGAGCACCGCGACGCTTGACCAGCGGTCGGCCGACGGCCGCTCAGCCGCTGGCCGCCTGCCCGCCAGCCCGGCCGACCTGATGCTGCGCATCATCAACCTGATGGTTGACGGTTTCCTCGAGCTGCGCCGTGAATTGACGCACCAGCTGGACCACTGGGAGAGCGAGCTGATCAACCCGCGCACGCGTTTCAGCAACTGGCGATCGCTCCTGGAGGCCCGGCGCAGCCTGCATTACCTGGACGAGGTGTGTGAAGACCAGCGCGCCGCCGTGCAGGACTGGATTGAGTCGCTCAAAACCTGGCCCGAGGCCAACTCGCCGGCCCAGATGCGCGAGCGCGACCTCTTGCAGGTGCGCAGCCGCGATGTGCTCGAGCACATCGAACGTGTGGTGCACCACGTGCGCCGCCTGGAGCAAAGCGCCGAAACGGCGGTGCAGATCCACTTCAGCGTGCAAGGCAGCCGCACCAACGAGATCATGCGCACCCTCACCGTGCTGACCGCCATCTTTTTGCCGCTGAACCTGATCACCGGCTTCTTCGGCATGAATTTCGAGTTCATGCCGCTGATCCACATGGAAGGCGCGTTCTGGTGGACCTTCAGCGTGATGGTTACCGTGGCGGTGGCGACCGTGACTTTTTTCTGGCGCAAGCGTTACCTGGCGCGCGGCGGACGGTGAATTTACAGAGCGTTTCGATACATTCTTCGCGTTTCGGGGGCAATTATTCCGGGCTGGTGGTGGGCGAACCGGTGAGGCCGGGGTGGGTAGCTCCGCGAATGTCCCCCGCAGCGGCCTTCGCCGACTGCTCCTCCTTTATTTCGCTGCGCCACCCACCCCGACCTCCCCGGTAATTACGGGGGTTGGAATGCGGCAGTCAAATACCCGCGCCTCTGCAAGGGTCAGATCGGCGACAGTGGTTAACTGTAGAACACTGTCACCAGGAAAGGGAAGCCAAGACCAAAGCCCATCAACGCTTGTGACGAGATTGATCGACCATCATGGCCAAACGGGTGGGTGTAGCAGGTCATTCTGGCACGGAGGGGCGCGGATAAACTCTATTCGCTATGTTTCATTTCAATTGGTCACTGTTCGGTCATCAGCGGCAAGCGGCTGACGTATCAAAGGACTCACGGACACCGGGCCGTCCAAGTTTGAGCGGCTGCTGGCAACAATTCTCAATCGGAACGACTATTGAATAGTCGGCATTGCATCCTTGGTGATTAGCATTCGGAACGCATCTTGGTTGTAGATAACCGCTTTATTGGTGTAATACGCCGCTCGCTCATACTGAGCCTTGCCAACTGAATTTTGACTTTCGGCCACTGCAAGAACGTAACCGGGCTTTTTGTCGGCCCGGTATTGAAGGTATATGACTTCTGCTTCTAGAAGACGCGTCGCAGACGTGGCGGCAACAATGATTATTGGATTTGCACCCCCAAGCACATGATCTGCCTTCAACCCACCAGCAATAGGCAATTCGACGTCAGAGCTCATTTCAAGATTGGCCTCGGTGGATATTTCGCTCACAATTTGCTTTATTCGCTCCTTGAAATCGCTGGCCTGTCGATCTACTCGTGCTGTGGCAATTGCGTGCAATTGCTGTGCGGCTTCTGCGACACGAAAAATGTAAGGAGCTATCAAACGCTCATTTGCACATATCACTGAGATCCGCTCATCATCCGTGAATTCAACGGGCGAATGAGTGGACATTTCGGAAGCCCATCGCACCACCGCTTCAGATTCGGTATCCCCCCCGCTCATAGATGCGTAAAAAGCGGCTTCTCCATTTTCATCAATTTGAAATCCATTCCCATCCGAAGATGGGCGCACTCGTACGACGATCTGGTCTCCACTGCCTGGGTATTCGAGAGGCGTGACAACTCGCTGCACTCCCCCTTCATCAGAGTGCACTTCAAAGAGCGAACAAATCGCCTTTTTGAGGTCGAGAGTAATCACCATAATGGTTGAGTGTTGGAGTCCGATACAGGCAATGAAATTCCGCAAGATTTACAAAAAAGCATCACAAGCATTTTGAGTTCATCCGGCTTTTTCGGGTCGTATTGGGACGTTGTTTTGATGGCAAATTCAGGCGCGCCTGGCAAGTTTCGGTCAGTGTAGTCATTCTCAGTCTTGCACGGTGTTTTGCAATGAATCCCTTTGTGACTTGGGTGCCAGTGAAACTCAAATAGCGGGCTGGTTTTCCCATTCGCTAGCCGACAAAAAAGATGCCCGTAAAAAGCGCGATCTGTCAAAATTTGACCGTCTCGCCAATACATCAGCACTGCATGAGTGTCTGAAACGTCGAGTATGCCGGTTGACAATATTCTTGAGCCACCAACATGCTTAAACGGGCGCGGCAAGCGTTTTCTCGTCTGGAACTCAGGAGCCTGTTTTAACTGTTTTGCGGCGCTCTTATGGCTTTTCAAGTCGCGCGGAGTCATTGATATTCAGATTACGAAGATGGATAGTCTCTGATCATGCCATCACTACCTCAGCCCTGCAGGCCGCAACAACCCTCACCGTTGCCAAATCCTGACGATGTGTTGCGGCGTATGCTCTCTATGCTGCCGCAATGGCATCAGCAGGCACCAGCCAAACCTAAGTAACTGAAATTCAGTTCAACGGTTTGCGCCCTGACTCGCATCAGGGTTTGTTACCTACATAGCCCAAAAAATTGGTACCAAATTCACGTATTTATTACGTTTTATGCTATATATATAATAGCTTTTTGAACCGAAAAGGAACTCAAGAAGGGCCTGGCCCTTTTGTCTTCAGCGCTTGACCGCCCGCACCTCAAACCGGATCAGGTCGACGGGGCGCTCGGCGCAGCGGCATAAAGGCGGAGCAGTCGGCGAAGGCCGCTGCGGGGGACAGCCGCGGAGCCGAGTGCCCCGTCGGCCTGGTCCCGCCAGCGGCCTGATCGGCTCGAGCGTCTTGAACCCGCCAACGCACCGATCCCCAAGCGGGAAGTTCAAACCAGCGGCGGTTGCAACTTCTCCGTGGCGATCACGCGTTGCACGGCGGGGCGGGCCAACATGCGCTGCAGGTAGGGACCCAGGTGGCGCTCGAAACTGCGCGCCGGGTGGCTGGTGAAGCCGCGCGTCCAGCGGCACAGGACAAAAACATAAGCGTCCAGAATCGAATACCGGTGGCCCAAAAACCAGCCGTCGCCGTCATCCAGGTCGTCACTGGCCTTGCTGCGCGTCAGGATGGCGCTGCCGCTGCGGGCCAGTTCGTCGTCCAGTTGCGCCAGGTGACCGCTGATGCGCGCCTGCGCTTGCGCTGCGACGCCTTTGACCACCTCCGGGTCGCTGCTGGCCACGTACCGCTCAGGGTAGTAATACATCATGATGTCGGGCTGGAAGGTATTGGAGAGCCACAGCAGCCATTTATAGGCGTGCGCTCGCTCGCGGCTGCCCACGGGCGGCATCAAGCCGGCTTTGGGGTGCGTGTCGCACAGGTGCAGGCAAATCGCAGCGCCTTCGTACAACACGAGGTCGGGCTGGCCCGCCTCGGTTTCGATCAGGGTCGGGATCTTGCCATTCGGGTTGAGTTTGAGGTACTCGGGCGACTTGTGCGCGTTCTGGCTGCGATCCACCAGCACCAGCTCGAAGGGCACACCCATTTCTTCGAGCACGATGTGCGGAATCATGGAGGCGTTGCTCGGGTAATAGTGAAGCTGGATCATTTCGGCTCCTTCAAACCAAACAGCGCCGCGCCATTGCCCCAGGCGATGCTTCGCGCCACGGCCGGCGGCAGGTCGCCCAGCCAGGCGCGGTAACCCTGCATCAGCGCGTCGTAATACTGCCAGCGCTGGTTGACCCAGGTGTCGGAGCCGAGCAAAAAACGATTCGGGTACTTGAGCAGCAGGGTGCGCCACTCGGGGCAAAGTTTGCCGCTCTCACACGTCAGCCCGGGTCGGTACGACAACTCGCCATGCAACTGCGGATACCGCGCGAACAGGGCGTCCACCCGCGCTGCCGGCGCGCCGCCGATGCCGGTGTGGGCCCAAATCAATTTCAGCTTTTGCCCTTTGGAGGGCGCGTTGGCCATCAAGAGGTCAATCGCGGTGTCGTCCACGTGGGCCAGCACCGCCAGGTTTTTCTCCTCGGCGAAGGCGATGAGTTTTTTGGCCACCGGGCCGTTGGCGTTTTCGCTGGCGTACAGGTGGAATTCACCAATGCCCCGGTACGGCCCGGCCGCAGTGCCCTGGGCAAACTCAGCCTGCACCATGGCGTGAATGGTTTCGTCTTTGAACCAGCTGTCGTAGTCGGCGCGGTTGCGGTACAGGCGGATGAAAGGCACCACCTGCAGGTCGCCCCTGGACTTTTCTGCAGCCAGGTTTTTGGTGCCTTCGTTGGGCCGCGAGTTGGCCAATATACCCTTGACACCATTGCGCTGGATGCGCGCCAGCACGTCGCCAATGGGGTGTGGCCCCGCGCCATTGCCCCAAGCCTCGTCGTTGTAGTGCAGATGGGCGTCAAAAATCGGGCCGTTGTAATCTGAAGCCGATAAATTGCCGCAAAATATGCTAAAAACTATAGCAAACAATAAAGTTTTCACGTGACTTTACGCCTGAATTATTTCATTAAAAAAGATGAAAATATTTATTTTTACAATCAACCCGGCAATTCAATCCATTCGGGCCTGTTTTCACCGCAAATAATTGGCAAAAAAAGCCAGCGTCCGCTCCAAAGCCAGCTCGGCGGCGGCGGCGTTGTACGAACCCCGGTGGTCGCAGTTGAAGCCGTGGTCGGCCACGTAAATGTTCACTTCCACGTCTTTTTGCGCCGCTTTGAAGGCCTGCACCGTGGGCAGGGTGATGTGTTTGTCCAGCTCGCCAAAATGGCACATTACCGGGCATTGGGGCTTGCGCGCGGGCTCGGTGCCCACCGTCATGCCGCCGCCGTAATACGGCACGGCGGCACTCACCCCTGTGAGCAGGCAGGCGGCGCGCCAGGTCAGCAGGCCACCCCAGCAATAACCCACCACACCCACGTTGCTGCCCTTGCCGCCCGCCACGGTGGTGTCTTCGGTGGCCATCTTGCCAGCGGTGGCGGCGTAGTTGACGGCGGCTTGGATGTCGTGCATCACCAGCGGCGAGACCGGGTCGCCGCCCGGGCTGGCCATGGCTTCGACCGCCGCCTTGAGCGCCACGCCCGCAGCCACGTCCTCAGCGGTGTAGCCCAGCTCCACGCCGGGTTTGACGCGGTGGAAGGTGGCCGGCGCCACGGCCAGGTAACCCGCCTTGGCATACCCGTCGGCCACCGCGCGGATATGTGCATTGACGCCAAAAATTTCCTGCAAGACAACGACGGAGCCGCGCGGTTTGCGCTCCGGCAGCGACACGTAAGCGGGCAACACAAAGCCGTCTCTGGACGTGATGTCAGTGGTGAAGTTCAAGAAAGATCCTTGGGAAAGTGCAGGTTCGGTTGCCGGTTGGGGTTCGGGTGCGGCTAATATCATCGCACGTCCCCCGCATTTTCGGCCTGAATCCCCAGGTCTGCCCAGGAGCCCCATGAATCCAGTTACACCTCCCGCCACCACAGCGACTGCGCCGGTCGCCCTGGTCACCGGCGGCTCGCGCGGCATCGGCGCAGCCACTTGCCTTCTGGCTGCGCAGCGCGGATTTGCCGTGGCGGTGAATTACGCCTCCAATGCTGCCGCCGCTGAAGCCGTGGTGCGGCAAATCCGCGACGCAGGCGGTACCGCTATCGCCGTGCAGGGCGACGTGGGCATCGAAGCCGACATCCTGCGTGTTTATAAAACGGTGGACGGGCAGCTCGGGCGCCTCACCGCGCTGGTCAACAACGCCGGGGTTGTCGATATCGCCTCGCGGGTCGACGCCATGAGCGCCGCCCGCCTCAAACGCATGTTTGACATCAACCTCATCGGCAGCTTCCTGTGCGCGCGCGAGGCGGTGTTGCGCATGAGCACGAAACACGGCGGCGCGGGCGGCGTGATCGTCAACCTCTCCAGTGTGGCGGCGCGCCTGGGCGGCCCGGGCCAGTATGCGGATTACGCCGCCAGCAAAGGCGCCATCGACACCTTCACCACGGGTTTGGCCAAAGAAGTGGCGGCTGAGGGCATCCGCGTCAACGCCGTGCGCCCGGGCATCATCGACACCGACATCCACGCCAGCGGCGGCGAGCCGGACCGGGCGCGCCTGCTGGCATCGCAAGTCCCGGTGCAGCGACCGGGCACTGCGCAAGAGGTGGCGCAGGCGATTGTCTGGCTGATGGGAGAAGAGTCAGCGTATTGCACCGGCGCGTTCATCGACGTGTCTGGAGGGCGGTGACCATGGACTACAAACCTTTAATCACGCTCCTTGCCATCGTCAATCCACTGGCGATCGTGCCATTTTTCATCCATTACACGCAGGACTTCACCACCCTGCAACGCCGCCGCACGATTTTCATCTCGTCCACCAGCGCGTTCATCGTGATTTCCGTCAGCGCCCTGCTGGGTTTGCAGATTCTTGATTTTTTCAGCATTTCATTGGCCAGTTTCCAGGTCGGCGGCGGCATGCTGCTCTTGACATCAGCGCTGTCGATGCTCAATGCGCAACCGGCAGAAGCGAAATCAAATGCCCAGGAGATCCAGGAGACAGCGGAACGCTCGGCCGCGCGCGCCAGCATCGCCGTGGTGCCACTGACGATTCCGCTCTTGACCGGCCCGGCCACCATGTCCACCGTGGTGATT
>JANNEZ010000054.1:0-4479 GCA_031379255.1 Rhodoferax sp.
CCGGGTCGTGCACCAGTCTTTATGTCGGGATCAATGTCCCAAGGGGGAGCACGGGGTCAACGACCCGGACCCCTTCCAGCGCGGCCGGGGCAGCTTGATAATATTAGGCGGAGCAGTCGGCGAAGGCCGCTGCGGGGGACAGCCGCGTAGCCGAACGCCCCGTCGGTCTGATCCCGCCGACGATCCAAAAGGCCAGCATGCAACTACAAGTTGGGCGCCAACAGCCGCTGCAATTCCGCCTCTGCCACACCGCGTCGCTTCGCCAAATCGGCCAACTGGTCTTCTCCAATCTTGCCAACATTGAAATACACGGCATCCGGGTGGCCAAGGTAGAAGCCACTCACGCTGGCGGCGGGCATCATGGCCAGGCTTTCGGTGAGTGACATGCCGATCTCTTCGCACTGCAGCAGCTCAAACATGGCGCGTTTGACGCTGTGGTCGGGGCAAGCCGGGTAACCCGGCGCGGGGCGGATGCCCCGGTACTTTTCGTCGATCATGTCCACGTTGGTCAGCGCTTCCTGTAGCGCGTAGCCCCACAAGTCGGTGCGCGCGCGGTGGTGCAGGCATTCGGCGAAAGCTTCGGCGAGACGGTCGGCCAGGGCCTTGAGCATGATCGCGGAGTAGTCGTCGAGGTCGTCGAGAAAGTATTTTTCTTTTTTGTCGACTCCGATACCCGCCGTCACGGCGAAGACGCCCACGTAGTCTTTGAGGCCGCTCGCTTGGCCCGCCGCGTCAAACTGCGGCGCGACAAAATCGGCGAGGCAGCGGCTGGGGCGCATGATGTTGTCGATCACCTGTTTTTCCGCCTGCTGGCGCAGGCCGTGCCAGGTCATCGCCACCTCGCAGCGGCTCTCGTCGGTAAACAACACAATGTCGTCGTCGCTCACGGCGTTGGCCGGGTAAAGGCCGACCACCGCGTTGGCGGTGATCCAGCGGCCTTCAATCAGGCGCTTCAACATGCGCTGGCCATCGGCGTAAACACGAACCGCCTCAGTGCCGACGACCTCGTCTTTTAAAATGGCCGGGAAGGGGCCGGCCAGGTCCCAGGTCTGGAAGAAGGGCCCCCAGTCGATGTACTGGGCGATCTCGGCCAGATCGAAGTTTTTGAAGACGCGCCGGCCGATGAATTTCGGCGTCGTGGCCTGGTGTGCTGACCAGTCGATCGGTGTTTTGTTGGCGCGCGCCTTGGCCAGCGGCCACAACGGTGTAATTTTTTTGTTGGCATGTTGCAGGCGCACCCTGTCGTAGTCGGCATTCAATTCGGCCACGTACTTTGCCGCCTGATCGGACAGCAGAGACTGCGCCACACCCACACTGCGCGAGGCGTCGGGCACGTACACGACCGGACCTTCATAGTGCGGCGCGATCTTCACCGCCGTGTGCACGCGGCTGGTGGTGGCGCCGCCGATCAATAGCGGAATTTTGCGGATGCGGAAGTGATCGTCTTTCTGCATTTCGCCGGCGACGTACTGCATCTCTTCGAGGCTGGGGGTGATCAGCCCCGAGAGGCCGACGATGTCCGCGCCTTCGACCTTGGCGCGCGCCAGAATTTCGTGGCAAGGCACCATCACGCCCATGTTGATGACTTCAAAGTTGTTGCACTGCAAGACCACGGTGACGATGTTTTTGCCGATATCGTGCACGTCGCCCTTCACGGTGGCGATGATGATCTTGCCTTTGGTTCGCACGTCGCGCCCTGCGGCTTCATCGAGGCGCTTTTCCTCCTCGATGTAGGGAATGAGGTGCGCCACGGCGGACTTCATCACCCGCGCGCTCTTCACCACCTGAGGCAAAAACATCTTGCCCTGGCCAAACAAATCACCCACGATGCTCATGCCCGCCATCAGCGGGCCTTCGATCACGTGCAGCGGGCGGCCACCGCCTTTGAGCAGCTTTTGATACGCTTCTTCGGTGTCTTCGACGATGAAGTCGGTGATGCCATGCACCATGGCGTGGGCCAGGCGTTGCTCCACCGCCACCGGGTGCTCTGCGTTGCCACGCCAGTCGTTCTTTTTGCTCTCGTCTTTGGCGCCGCTTTTGGCGCTGTCAGCAATCTCGACGAGTCGCTCGCCTGCGTCCGCACGGCGGTTCAAAACCACGTCTTCCACGCGTTCGCGCAAGACTGGATCCAGCTCGTCGTACACACCGACCATGCCCGCGTTGACGATGCCCATGTCCATGCCGGCCTGGATCGCGTGGTACAAAAACACGGTGTGGATGGCTTCGCGCACCGGGTCGTTGCCCCGGAAGCTGAACGACACATTGCTCACGCCGCCCGACACTTTGGCCCCCGGCAAATTGGCCTTGATCCAGCGCGTGGCCTCGATGAAATCGACCGCGTAGTTGTTGTGCTCCTCAATGCCGGTGGCCACCGCGAAGATGTTCGGGTCGAAGATGATGTCTTCGGGGGGAAAACCCACCTCGTCCACCAAAATGCGGTAAGCGCGTCCGCAAATCTCGGTCTTGCGCGCGTAGGTGTCGGCCTGGCCTTTTTCGTCAAAGGCCATCACCACCGCCGCGGCGCCGTAACGCCGCACCAGTTTGGCCTGGTGTTTGAACTGCTCGACACCCTCTTTCATCGAGATGGAGTTGACGATGCCTTTGCCCTGCATGCAGCGCAGCCCCGCTTCAATCACCTCCCACTTCGAGCTGTCGACCATGATCGGCACGCGGGAGATGTCGGGCTCGGAGGCGATCAGGTTCAGAAAGCGCACCATGGCGGCCTGGCTGTCGAGCATGGCCTCGTCCATGTTGATGTCGATCACCTGCGCGCCGTTTTCCACCTGCTGGCGCGCGACCGACAAAGCCTTGTCGAACTCGCCGTTCAGGATCATCTTGGCGAAGGCTTTGGAGCCAGTGACGTTGGTGCGCTCGCCAATGTTCACAAACAGCGATTTCGCGTCGATCTGGACTGGCTCCAGGCCGGAAAGCCGCATGGGCGTGACGGCAATCGCCGGTTTTTCAGAAACCGTGCTGGGCGAATTTTGTTGCGGCTGGTCAGCGTTTGGCATGAATCTCACCTGGAAGTCGAGTCAGGTGAGCGCCGTTGAAGTTGTTTGAGAACTTGTTCCAAGCCTGGCCAGCATCTACCCTGTGTGGGACGACTGGCTGCAACGCTCCTTGGAAGCGCTTATTTTATCGGGGTTTTGGGACGCCGCCCACCCTCTCAAAAAGTACCGTCAAACCGGCAACGCGACCCAGCCACCACTTTTCTCCGAGGCAAACAACGCATCAATAACGCGCATATTGCAAATCGCGTCGTCCACGCCATACGGCAATGGCGCCTCGCCGCGCGCCGCGCGTGAAAAGGCGTCGCCTTGCAGCGTGTACTGGTCACACGGCGCCACGGTTTCGACCTCCGCCGCGCGGCCGCCGATGACTTTGCCGTCGTCTACAAACAGGCGCATGGCCTCGCCGGGCGGCGCGTTGAAGGGGATTTCAATCTCCAGCCGCTTCTTCGTGCCGATGGCCTGCACGCGCTGGTAAGGCGCGGATTGTGTGGAGACGGTGAAATCGAGCCTGCGGCCGTTGCCGAAATCGAGCAAGGCGCTGCTCAGACGGTCGGTTTTGAAGACCGGGTCGCGGTCCACCAGCGCCAACACACGCAGCGGCTCGGCTTCAAACAGAAAGCGCCCCGCGACGATGGCGTAACAACCGATGTCGTACAAGGCGCCGCCACCGTTTTCGACACGGTTGCGGATGTTGTCGGCACTTTGGTTGTTGTAGCTGAAGGCAACCTGCACCGCGCGCAACTCGCCGATTTCACCCGCGCGCACCCGCTCCCGGGCGCGCAACCATTGCGGGTGGAAACGCACCATGAAGGCTTCCATGATGTGCACCTGCCCTGGCCTGGTGCCAGCGATCTCAAGCACCTGAGCCGCTTCCTTCGCGTTCATCGCAAACGGCTTTTCGCACAACACGTGTTTGCCGGCCCGTGCAGCCTTGAGTGTCCATTCAACGTGCAGGTCATTCGGCAGCGGGTTGTAGATGGCCTCAATATTCGGGTCGGCCAACAGTTCTTCATAACTGCCATAGGCCTTGGGAATGCCGAGTTTGCCAGCCCAGGACTTCGCGGAGTCAATATTGCGCGAGGCAATCGCGTCGATGCTGCACAACTCACCTCTCTGCATGGCCGGGATGACTTTTTCCCAGCCGATTTTGGCGGTGCTGAGGACACCCCAGCGGACTTTGTTGGTCATCTTGTTGATCTTTCCGCTATTCGCAATGCCATTTTCACTCAGTGTGCCAGATGCAGACGGTAGCTTGGGTGGATTGCAGCAGGGAAACCATTTTTTCCGTGACGTTCGTTGGCGTGCCGATGGCACCGGGGTGCGTGCTTCCGCGAATGTCCCCCGCAGCGGCCTTCGCCGACTGCTCCGCCTAATATTATCAAGCTGCCCCGGCCGCGCTGGAAGGGGTCCGGGTCGTTGACCCCGTGCTCCCCCTTGGGACATTGATCCCGACATAAAGACTGGTGCA
>JANNEZ010000505.1:0-12737 GCA_031379255.1 Rhodoferax sp.
GTTTGTGCACCAGCGACCAACGCAGGATGGCCTGGTAACTGCGGGCCAGCGAATCCGTGGCGCGGTCAAACCAGCCGGTGACGCGGCCAATGGTCTTGTCGTACAAGGTACGGGGCGCGCCTTTGCGACCGAGCCCATCAATGCTCGGGTCGTGCCAGATCGAGGACAACATAGGGTCCAGCGTGAAACTGACAAACATCGAGATCAACACGGCGGCCACGATGGTGATGCCGAACTCGTGGAAAAACTTGCCGATGATGCCGCCCATGAAACCGATCGGCAAAAAAACCGCAACGATGGAGAACGTGGTGGCCAGCACCGCCAGGCCAATCTCCTGGGTGCCGTCGAGCGAGGCCTGGTAGGCGGTCTTGCCCATTTGCACGTGGCGCACGATGTTTTCTCGCACCACGATGGCGTCGTCAATCAGCAAACCAACGCAAAGTGAAAGCGCCATCAGCGTGATCATGTTGACGGTGAAGCCAAACAGGTTCATGAAGAAGAAGGTGCCGATGATGGCAATCGGCAGCGTCAAGCCGGTGATGACAGTGGAGCGCCAGGAGTTGAGAAACAGGAAAACGATCAGGATGGTCAACAACGCGCCTTCAATCAGCGTGCGGCGCACGTTCTCGACCGACACCCGGATGGCACGCGAGCCGTCCACGATCTGCTCCAGCTTCACGCCCGGCGGCAACTGGACCTTCATGTCGGCCATGGTCTTGAGCAGGCCATCAACCACCTGGATGGTGTTTTCGTCCTGCGACTTCTGCACACTCAGCAGCAGCGTGCGCTGGCCGTTGTACAGCGCCAGGGTTTCGATTTCCTGCGCGCCGTCGGCCACGCGGGCGATCTGTTCGACCCGCACCGGTGTTCCATTTTTCCGCGCGACGATGATCTTGCCAAAATCTTCCGGGCGCTGCATGCGGGCGTCGATCTGGATGACTTTTTCCTGATCGGCGGAGCGGATCGCGCCCAGAGGCAGGTCCTGGTTTTCACTGCGCACGGCCGCCACCACCTGGTCGGGCGTGATGCCGAAAGACTCCAGCGCCTGCGGGTTCAAATAGACATTGATTTCGCGCTTGGCGCCGCCCACCACCGTCACGGAACCTACACCACGCACGTTTTCCAGGCGTTTCTTGAAGGTTTGTTCGGCCCAGTTGGTAAGTTCTATGTCCGAGAGGGGTTTTACGCCACTTTTGAGGTCAGGCAAAACCGCAACCGACCAGATGGACCTCGCCGAAGGATCAAAACGCAACACACGCGGCTCTTTCACCTCGGCGCGCAAATTCGGTTTGATCGCTGCGACTTTTTCGCGCACGTCGTCGGCGGCCTTGCGCCCGTCAATGTGCAGGCCAAATTCGATCACCACCACCGACTGGTTTTCGTAGCTGCGTGAGGTCAGCGCGTTGATGCCGGCAATCGAATTGACGCCTTCTTCAATCTTTTTCGAAACTTCACTCTCGACAATCTCGGGCGCCGCGCCGGGGTAATCGGTGATCACCACCACCACTGGAAAATCGATGCTGGGAAACTGGTCAACTTTCAGGCGCTGCAGGGAAAACAGGCCCAGCACCACCAGCGCCAGCATGAGCATGGTGGCGAAAACCGGGTTCTGGATACTGACGCGTGTGAACCACATGGCGCTTACCGGGATGGGCTGGATGAAGCCTGCACGGGGGCGGCGGCTGCCGGGTTGCCGCCGGAGAGCTTGACCAGCGTGCCTTCGCGCAAGGCGCCGACACTGCCTTTGATGACGCGGTCACCCTCTGCCAGGGCGCTGACGGCCACCATCAACTCGCCGGCAGCTTCGCCGCGCGCACCGGTTTGAACCGGGCGGTGCACCACCTTGCCGCCTTCGACCAGTTGAACGTAGGGCGCGGGTTTGTCGGTACGAATGGCAGTGACGGGCAAGGCCAGGGTGTTTTGAATGGACGTGCCTAAAACCCCTTGGGCAAACAGGCCCTGGCGCAGGCCCAGGCCGCTGCTCGCGCTGCCAGGCGGGTTTTGATTGACCACCAGGTAGGCCAGCACACTGCGGCTGCCGGCCTGCGCGCTGGGGTTGATGCGGGCTACGGTGGCGGTGAGCGCCTGGGCGACTCCTTCGATCTGCAACAGGGCCGTCTGACCGACTTTCACACGGGTTGAATCCGCCGCGCTGAGCGAGGCTTCGAGCTCCAGGCGGCTTGAATCGACCACCTCCAGCACCCGCGCATCGACCCCGACCCGTTCACCCGGTTGTGCCAGACGCTGGGCCACCTGGCCAGCGATGGGGCTGCGCAAAATGGTGTCGTCGAGCGCCTTTTTGGCCATTTCCACTTGAGCCAGCGCAGCCTTGTGGGTGGCCTGCACGCCCAACAGCTGGGCCGAAGAAGTCTCCAGCGAAGTTTTGGAGATGAAACCCTGCTCCACCAGCGAGCGGTTGTTGTCAAACTGGCGCTGGGCGATGTCGATTTGTGTGCGCGCGGCGTCAGCCTGCTCCTGTGCCTGCCTGATGCGCAAGTTGGAGTCGGTGGCGTCGATCCTTGCCACCACTTGGCCGGCCTTGACCGTGTCGCCTTCACGCACCCGCAAATCCTGCAGCTCACCGGCCACCCGCGCCTTGATGTAGGCCGAATTGACCGCTTTGAGCGCGCCCGAAATGGCCAGCCCTTCGGAGATTTCCCGGGTTTGAACCTGCGCCAAATCGGTTGACAGCAGTTCAATCGTGGACTGCGCCGGTTTCGCCGCCAGCGCGGCCGCCGCAGCCGCTTGAGCTTTTTTGGCCGACAAGGTGCGCACGATGCCGAACGACAGCAGCGCGACCACCAGCGCGGCGGCGGACCATTTCAATAGGCGTTTCATGGGGAAGGGCTTCCGGGCAACAGGGTGGCAGATGGATGGGGCTGGGGATCGGGATGGGATTTGCACAAGCCAAAGAGCAGCAGGTCGAGCTGCGTGGCCAGGTATTCTTGGGGCGACAGGCGGGCTTCGGGTGGCAAGGCGGGGGCGGGGGAATGTTTCCACAGCATCAGGTAGAGCATGGGCGCGATGAGCGCGTGCACGCTGTGTTTGAGGTCCACTGCGCGAAACTCGCCGCGCGCGATGCCGCGCTCCAGGATGCTGCGGATCAAGGCCTGCCCTGGCGCAACGGCCTCCTGGAAATAAAACGCCGCCAGTTCCGGAAAGTTGGCGCCTTCGCTGACCATCAGTTTGGTGATGCCAGAGGCCTTGGTGGAGCCGACTGACGTCCACCAGCTGAGCATGCAGCCGTGCAGCATGTCGGCGGTGCTGCCTTCAAAACTTCGGATCTGGTCGTGCCATTGCGGGTAATGCGCCGTGATGTTCTCGCGCACCACCGCCTTGAACAGCTCTTCTTTGCTGGCGAAATACAGAAAGAGCGTGCCTTTGGAGACACCCGCTCGCTGGGCGACTTCTTCCGCGCGGGTCGCGGCATAGCCCTTTTCCACAAACAGATCCAGCGCTGCCGCCAGCAGCTCCCCCGGGCGCGCGTCTTTGCGCCGCTCGCGTTTGTGCGTGGCGGCGCTGTCGGTGTCCATCGCTTTGACGGGGGTTGAGCGGGGGCTGGTGTAGAGAACGGTCACGCGGGAATTTTAATGACTGACTGGTTGGTTATTAGTTTAATCGATGGCCAATACGGCGTCAAACTGTGCGCGATTTCACAGTTGTTGGCAGCGTACAAATTGTTGCTGTCAAAAATGCCAATTCATACCGCATTTGTGTTTTGAGAAATTCGCATTGCTGCCTAAAGTTCATCGGTCCAAACACATTTAACGGGAGCGCGGCCATGACCATGACCATCAACGAGCATCAACTGTTTTGGGACGACGGATTTCTGCGCCAGCAAAACCACCAGCGCGTGCTTCGCCTGTTGCGCGAAATGCAATACACCTCACACGCCGATCGACGGCATTTATCGCAATCGCCCGAGAGCGAGCGGCGCGAAGACCATTCGGTGTTGCCGCACTGGTCTGAAAAACTCTGGCAAACGCTGCATTGAGGCCACCTGGGGCGAGGGTTGGGGTGCCCGGGACGCCTGTTCGAATGGCATCAAGCTCTGATTGTTTGCTATTAATAACATAGCAATAAATCTATATATTACGTGACTTAATTGCCAATTTAATGCGAAATTTGGAAGTTTGACCCTCCATGGAGGCTGATAAACCCCAATTTGGGTATGATTGTTTCATGGCATTAAGGGTTGATACACCCAGCCACGCGGCAACAGCAAAGCCTGAGCCAGGCAAAAAAAACAGCAACCGGCGGTGTGCCGGTTGCTGTGGATGCGGGGCCCCAGATGGCCGCTGAGACGGTTATTTGCCTGGGCCGCTGATCTCGAGTTTGGTTTTTTAGCGGCCGTAGACCTTGCCGAACAAGGCCCAGGTTTTGCCGTCGAACTTCATCATCTGCTCACGCTCCACCGGGTAGAAGTCATCCGGGCCGGTTTTGACGTTGACGCCGGGCAGCAGCATCGGCAGCACCAAATCCAGGCTGGCGGCCTGTTTCATCACATTGGCGCGGGTCAGATCGTCGCCGGCCTTTTGCAAGGTGTGGGTCATCAATTGCGCGATGGTGTAGCCGTAGACATTCAGGTTGTCGGTGATGTTGGCGGTAGGCTGGTACTTTTTCATCCAGGCGAGCCAGTCGTCCCATTCTTTGCCTTTCTGGAACTGCGGATCGGTCGGGTCTTTGATGTAACCCGCCGTCAAAATGCCGATGGAGTTGTCAATTCCCGCCGGCACCAACACGGTGGCTACAGAACTCGACACGCTGTTGAGGTAATGCACCGGTTTCCAGTTCAGTTCAGCGGCCTTCTTGATGGCTTGGGCGGCGAACTTCGGGATGGTGATGTTGAAGAAGGTGTCCGCGCCCGAGGCCTTGAGCGACACCATCTGGCTGTCCACCGTGGCATCGGTCACCTCGTAGGAGATCTTCGAGACGATCATGGTTTTGCCTTTTTCACCCAGGCCGTCCTCAAAACCCTTCAGATAATCTTTGCCGTAATCGTCGTTCTGGTACAGGATGCCGATTTTGGCGTTGGGCTTGGTCTCCAGGATGTGCGCGGCGAACACTTTGGATTCCGACTGGTAATTGGGCTGGAAACCCATGGTCCAGGGGAAGTTTTTCGGGTCGCCCCATTTGGTGGCGCCGGTGGCGACAAACAGGTGCGGCACCTTTTTGTCATTCATGTATTTGTGGATGGCCGAATTCGGCGGTGTGCCCAGCGGCTGGAACAAAAGCAGGACTTCTTCCTGTTCGACCAGTTTGCGGGCCATTTCAACGGTTTTGGCCGGGTTGTAGCCGTCGTCCAGTGAAATGAACTTGATCTTGCGGCCGTTTACGCCGCCTTCCGCGTTGACCTTGTCGAAATAGGCGCCAATCGCCTTGCCGATCACGCCGTATGAGGACGCCGGCCCGGAATAGGGGTTGATGTGCCCCAGTTTGATCTCTTTGTCGTCGGCGCCGACATCGTATTTTTTCTGCGCAAAGGCCTGGCTTGACATCAGCGCAGCGGCGGCCAGCGCCAATGCATGGCCTAACAGTTTCAGTTTCATGGCTGTCTATCTCCTGTAAAAAGTGGATTCACAACGACATTACAACGCCGCCACCGCCTCAGGGCTGTCCGGACAAACCCCCGGTACGTTTGCGGATTTTGGCCCAGGCCTTCTGCAGCCCGCCCATGATGCCCATCGGCATCAGGTACATCAAGACAATCAGCAGCAGGCCGTAAATCGCAGCGGGCGCGGATTTGGACAACTCGTCGGCAATGTTGGGCACGTACTGGATGAAGATGGCGCCGAAAATCGCGCCTGGGATCGACGCCAGGCCGCCCACCACTACGCCCACCAGCAGGAAGATCGACAGATTGACGGTGAAACTGTCGGGCGACACAAAGGCCACCACAACGGCGCCCAGCGCCCCGGCCACACCGGTGAACGCCGCTGACACGCCAAACGTGAGCGATTTGAACATCGGCAAATTAATGCCCATGGCGGTGGCGGCAATGGGATGGTCCCGCACCGCGATCAGGGCGCGTCCGACGCGGCCATGCAGCAGGTTGTACGCCAGGACAAACATGACCACTGTGACGAACAGCGAAAAGAAATACAGCCAGCGGTCCGGCCCCATGGGTTGGCCAAACAGGCTGAACACGAAGGGCGGCTCGGGCTTGGTCAGCACGATGCCTTGCACGCCGCCGGTGTACATCTCGATTTTTTTGTACTTGAGGAGTTGCGGCACCGCCAGCGCCAGCGCGAAAGTGGCCAAAGCCAAATAATGCCCCGCAAGGCGCAATGCCGGAAATCCGACCAGAAAACCGATGGCAAAACACACCACGGCCGCCACTGGCAAGGTGGCCCAATAGGGAGCCCCCATTTTGTCCATCATGATGGCTGCGGCATACGCCCCGAAGGCATAAAAAGCGCCGTGGCCCAGCGAAATCTGCCCGTTGAAACCCGTCAGGATGTTCAGGCCAAGGATCGCAATGGCATAGACCAACACCAAATTGAACTGGAACACACGGTAGTTTTTGAACAGGAAAGGCAGCACCAGCAGCCCCACGGCCAGCAGCGCCAAGCCAATCCATTTGCCTTTGCTGGAGCCGGTGTTTGGACTTGTGTTCATACCCGGGTCACCACTTTCTTGCCGAACAGGCCATCCGGCTTGAGTGTCAACGTGCCGACAATCAGCACCAGGGCCACAGTCAGTTTCAGCTCGGTGCCAATCACGTAGGCGCCCAGCAGGTTCTCCAACACGCCAACCACAAAACCGCCGAACACGGCGCCAGCCGGGTTGTCAATGCCGCCCAGCAAAGCAGCGGCAAATCCGTACAGCAGAATGCCGGCCATCATGTTCGGATCCAGAAACACGATGGGCGCCACCATCATGCCGGCGACTGCGCCGATCGCTGCGGCCAAGCCCCAGCCCAAGCCCAGCATCCAGGAAACACGGATGCCGACGAGGCGCGCGGAATCCGGGTTTTGCGCGGCAGCCCGCATGGCCAAACCCACAGGCGTATAGCGGAAAAACGCGAAAAGGGCCAGCAACACCCCTACCATGACAGCCGCAGAACCCACGTTGTGCGCCGAAAAATATTTGGTGGCAAAAAAAGCGTCTTTAGGGAAGGGGCTGGGGAAGGATTTGAGCGTGTGGTCAAAAAACCATCCTGAGAAAGCGTTGACGATCAACAACAGGCCGATGAACACGATCACATTGGTCAACACCGGCGCCTTTTCAACCGGCCGCAGTATCAAGCGCTGGATCAGCAGTCCCAGCACAAACGAGGCGGTTACGGTGGCAAAGAAAGCTCCCCAGTAGGGCCAGCCTCCCTGCACCAGCGCCCAGGCGATGTAGGTGCTGAAGGTGGCCATTTCACCTTGCGCGAAGTTGATGTGGTGGGTGGACTGGTAAATCATCACCAGCGCGAGAGCGACTGAGCCGTAAATGCAGCCATTGGCGATGCCAGAGAAAATTTGGTGGAGGAAGGCTTCCATGTTCAATATCCCAGATAGGCCTTGCGAACTGATTCATCATTCTTGATCTGCTCGCTCGGCCCTGACAGCGCCACCTTGCCGGTCTCCAGCAAATAGGCGTGGTCGGCCAGGTCCAGGGCCAGGCTGGCGTTTTGCTCGACCAGCAACATGCTGACCTTGTCTTCCTTGTTGATGGTGCGCATGATGCGGAAAATCTCGGCCACGATCAGAGGAGCCAGGCCAAACGAAGGCTCATCCATCAACAGCAGCTTGGGCCGCAGCATCAAGGCCCGGCTGATCGCCAGCATTTGCTGTTCGCCGCCCGACAAAGTGCCGGCTTGCTGGTGGCGACGCTGCTTCAAAATGGGAAAACGCGTGAACGCCTTTTCCATGTCGAGTGCCAGCTCGGCTTTGTCGTTGCGCACGTAGGCGCCGAGCCGCAGGTTTTCTTCGGTGGACAGCGCGGTAAAGGTGCCGCGCCCCTCGGGCACATGCGCGATGCCCATGCGCACGACATTTTCGGTGGATTTGCCGATGAGTTGCTGGCCGTCAAACACAATGCTGCCAGTTGTCTTGACGGTCTGGCACAAGGAGCGCGGCGTGGTGGTTTTGCCGGCGCCATTGGCGCCCAGGATCGCAGTGATATGGCCGACTTCCAGGGAAAAATTGATGTCATGCAAGACCTTGGTGGCGCCATAAGCCGCATTCAGGCCACTGACTTCAAGCAGCCGGGTCATTTGCTTTTCTCCTCATCGGCAGGTTTCCCCAAATAGGCTTCGATCACGTCAGCGTTGTTTTGAATATGCGCCGGGTCGCCTTCGGCGATTTTCTTGCCAAAGTTGAGTGCCACGATGTGGTCAGACACCCCCATCACCAGGCTCATGTGGTGCTCCACCAGCAACACCGTGATGCGCAAGCGGTCGCGGATGTCCTTGATCATGCGCCCGAGATCTTCAAGCTCCTCATGATTCAAGCCGGCCGCTGGCTCGTCCAGCATCAATAATTTGGGGTCCGCAGCCAGTGCCCGGCCCAGTTCCACCCGTTTCTGGATGGCAAAGGGCAGATCCCGCACGGGCTTGTGGGCGTGTTGTGCGAGGCCCAGGTAATCCAGAATTTCAGCCGCGCGGGTTTGCAGGCGCAGCTCTTCCGCACGCACGCGGGGCAGGCGCAGGGCGCTTGAGGCAAAGCCCGATTTGGAACGCGAATGCGCGCCCACCATGATGTTCTCCCGAACCGGCATGGTCTGAAACATCGCCAGGTTCTGGAACGTGCGCCCCATGCCCAGACCGGCCACCTGGTGCGTCGGCGTGTTGGTGATGGACTTGCCCTCAAACAGGATGTCGCCGGCCTGGTACGAATAGAGGCGGCTCATGCAGTTGAACAGCGTGGTTTTACCTGCGCCGTTGGGGCCAATGAGGCCGCAGATACCGCCTTTTGCGACATCGAAACTGACGGAATCAAGCGCCACAATGCCACCGAACCGGACGGTTACGCCGCGAACGCTCAACAATGATTTGGAGTCTTCGGCAGAGGGTGAACTCATGTTGTGATGGACTTGTCCCGGTTTTTATTTTGTCTGGCTTGCTTGCCAGTGCGTGGCGCATTATTAGCGGAGCCACAGGGCTGATGGCCTACGGAATTACCCTTGGCGTTTCTTTTCTCAATTTCAGACACTTGTAAGATCAGGGCGGCCTGTCTGACTCAATCGGGCAAGCTCTTATTTTGGAGAACCAACATGCCTTCATCGACACAAACCATCGTTCTGGGTGGCGGCTGCTTTTGGTGTACGGAAGCGGTTTACAAGGGCGTCAATGGCGTTGTGGACGTTGAAAGCGGGTACTGCAACGGGCACGTTGCGAGTCCAAGTTACGAAGATGTGTGCACGGGTAGCACCGGCCACAACGAAGTCGTGAAACTCGAATACGACACGGCGCAAATCAGCACCCGCGAGATTTTTGAAATCTTTTTCCTCATCCACGACCCCACCACCCTGAACTACCAAGGCAATGACCACGGCACGCAGTACCGAAGCGGCATCTACTTCACGGACGACGCGCAAAAGCATGTGGCGCTGGATCTGATCCGCGAAACCGGCAAGGACGCCGGGTTTTTCAGCCGGAAAATCGTGACCGAAGTGCTGCCTTTGAAAAACTACTGGCCGGCTGAAGACTACCACCAGGATTTTTTCGAGCGCAACCCGACGCAGGGTTATTGCATGGCGGTTGCGGGCCCCAAGGTGGCGAAGTTTCGCAAGACCTTTGCGCGTCTCGTCAAGGTCTGAGAGAGTTTCAGGCCAGCGCGCGTTCCCGCAGCCGCATCGACAAACCCACAGGGTTCATGGTGAAGGCCATCAATTCCCGTGGTGGCAGATTGTCAGGTGTGGCCACCTCGGTTATCTCAAAGCTGGCCAGCATCATGGCCATTGCCATCTTCATCTCGAGCAAGGCCAGGTAACGTCCCGGGCACATGCGCGGGCCGGAGCCGAAGGGCAGCGAGCTCCGTTTGGCCTCGTTACTGAGGGGTGGCAGCGCGTCGGGCAGCCAGCGCTCGGGCTGGAATGCCGTAGGGTTGACGAACCAGGGTTCACTGATACTGTTGTGCCGCAATACACCCCACACCATGGCGTCTTTGGGCACCGCGACATCGCCCACCTGGGAGTCTCGCAACGCCTGCAAGGGAATGAAGGGCGCCACCGGTTTGAGGCGCATGGTTTCTGTGCAGCACGCATCCAGGTACACCAGGCTGTCGATCAGTTCCATGGTGAACTGCGCCGGATCGGGCGCTTGCGCGCGCACTTCCTGCTGCGCACGTTGCAAAGCAACTGGGTTCTGCATCAGCAAAGAGGTCATCCAGGCCAGCGTATTGGCGGTGGTGTCTTCTCCTGCCAACAGCATGGTGAGCACATTGCCGGTCAACTCGTTGTCACCGAGTTCGCTGCCGGGCTGGTCGGCGGCGACGATCATGGCTTCGAGCAGGTTGCCGGGTTTCGCTTGTGCTTCTGGGTCGTTTTGCAGACGGCTTCGCGCCTGCGCGACGTAGTCTTTCAGCATGGCATTGATGACCACGACGCTCTTGTCAAGCTGGCGGTCCTTTTTCAGTTTGAACCAGCGCCAATACGGCACCAGACTCAAGGCACGGCTGAAAATGGAAGGAAGAATTCGGTCCAAGTGGCGCTGGATCACGTCTTCGCCCGCCTGCAGGGTGTTCACGTCCTTGCCAAAGGCAAGCCCGGCAATCGCGTCCACGGTGAAGCGCATCAAATCGGCCTGAAGGTCAATGGGGCTGTGCGAACGCGCGGCCATCCGCCAACGCTCGCGCAGACGCAGGGTGACTTTGACCAGCGACGGGAAATAGGCGCGCACTTGGCCCGGCGCAAAGCTGGCCATCACCATGCGCCGCTGTCGGCGCCAGTTTTCGCCCTCCGCGTTGAACACGCCCTGCGGCAAGCCCATCTCCCGGCCGATGATCGAAGCCAACGGGCTGCGCCGAAACCCGTCGGGGCGGTCTTTCATCACCGCTGCCAGCAACTCGGGGTCGGCGACGACCAACAGCCGCCTGGGGCCGAGTTTCATCTGGAACAACGGGCCGAATTCGCGCGCCCAGCGTTCGACGCTCTGGTGGATCCGGGCTCGGTTGACCTGCAGGGCGTTGCCCAGAAACGGGATCCCGCGCGGGCCCGGAAGGTCTGCAATCTGACGCAAAGTAGTTGTGGTTTCCATAGCGGATTGACTCGTGTGGTCGGAGCATCTTACTGGCAAGGCAATTTATTCGACGGTGATGGCTTATAAAACAATGGCTTCAACGGATTGCGTCAATAATCCGTTCCGATGATCCACTGCGCCGACCTTGCCTACCGATACCTCGGCGATCACGGCGACCCCGGCGGGACTGAACTTCAATTCCCCGACGTTGATGTGCCACAGGGCGGCGTGTTGCTGGTTCGTGGTCCGTCCGGTTGCGGCAAATCAACCTGGCTCGCGCTGGCGGGCGCGTTGTTGCGCCCGTCTCTCGGGCAAATCGCCGTGGCTGGCCAGCGACTGGGTGCAATGGAACCCGCTGCCGGTGATGCATGGCGCGCCAAAGCCATCGGTTTCCTGCCGCAAAAACTTCACTTAAGCGCTGCATTGACCGTGCAGGGCAATCTGGAGTTGGCCTATTACGCCGCCGGAGTGCCGCTCGACGCCGCTGCGGTAGAAGCGGCGCTGCAGGCACTGGACGTGGCCCAGCTTCGCCACCGCAAGCCCTCGCAACTGTCCGGCGGGCAGGCGCAACGTGTGGCGCTGGCGCGCGCCGTGTTGCGCCGCCCTCAAGTCATACTTGCGGACGAGCCTACGGCCAGCCTGGATGACGAATCCGCCCACGCAGCGCTGAAATTGCTTTGCGACGTGGCCGGGGGCTGCGCAGCGACGCTGGTGATCGCAACCCACGACGCGCGGGTGGTGCAGACCTTGCCAGAGGCCGTGACGCTGCAACTCCAAAGCAAATTCGCTCCCCAGTCATCGGGCGTTTTGCGATAGAAGTTATGAAAACAGTAGCGTTGGCATTCACATACCTGTGGTCCAAACCGTTGGCCGCAACTTTGAATTTACTGCTTTTGAGCCTGGGTCTGGCGTCGATGAGTTTCCTGCTGCTCGTGGGTGACCAGGTCGACAAAGCGTTTGAGCGGGATCTCGCGGGCATCGACGTGGTGGTGGGCGCCAAGGGCAGTCCGCTGCAGTTGATACTGGCCGGTGTGTTCCATCTAGACCTGCCCTCGGGCAATGTGCCATTGAAAGCCGTTGAGGCCTTGCGAACCCACCCGCAGGTCGCCCGGGTGATCCCCATCAGCCTGGGCGACAGCTTCAGGGGTTTCCGGATTGTCGGCACCTCGCCGGATTACCCGAATCACTATAAGGCCACGCTGGCATCGGGCGCGTGGTGGTCTGTGCCCATGCAGGCGGTTGTCGGCGCGCAAGTGGCTTTGCAGACCGGGCTCAAATCCGGCGACCGGTTTGAAGGCAGCCATGGCCTGGGCGCGAGCGGGCAGGTGCATGGCAACACGCCCTACGTGGTCAGTGGCGTGATGGCGTCAACCGGCGGCGTGCTCGACCGCTTGATCCTGACGGCCACCGAATCGGTTTGGCAAGTGCACGAAAACGCGACGGCCAATGATGCCGCTGACAAAAAAATCATGCAGGAAGAGCGCGAGCTGACGCTGGCGCTGGTGCAGTACAAAACACCGCTGGCGGCGGTGACTTTCCCGCGTTTCATCAATACCACCACCGAAATGCA
>JANNEZ010000570.1:0-14138 GCA_031379255.1 Rhodoferax sp.
GCACGATGGCTTCTGACATTTCGGGAACGTTTTGGTCAACAGGCGAACTCATGCGATTGCCTTCACGACTGATGCCAAAACGGCGTGCCCAGCACCGGTGTGCTGGCCTGGGCCGCTTCCTGCGCCACCATCGCCCCGGAAAGAAAGGCAGAACGCCCTGCTTGCACGGCGTCGGCAAAAGCCCCGGCCATGACCACCGGGTCTTGCGCCAGCGCCACAGCGGTGTTGAGCAGCACGGCGTCGAATCCCCATTCCATCACCTGGCAGGCGTGTGACGGCAGGCCCAGGCCGGCGTCGACGATCATCGGCACACTCAGCCGTTCGCGCAACAGGCGCATGGCGTAAGGGTTGACGGGCCCCTTGCCGGTGCCAATCGGCGCGGCCCAGGGCATCACCGCTTCGCAGCCTGCATCAACGAGGCGCTGGCACAACACCAGGTCTTCGGTGCAATACGGCAAGACCTTGAAACCGTCTTTAAGAAGGCGGCTGGCCGCCTCGACCAAGTTCAGCGTGTCGGGTTGCAGGGTGTAGTCGTCACCGATGAGTTCAAGCTTGATCCAGGGTGTCTGAAACACTTCCCGCGCCATGTGGGCGGTGGTGATGACCTCTTGCACGCTGTGGCAACCTGCGGTATTGGGCAACACCGGCACACCCGTGCGGCCGAGCAGGTCCCAAAATTCGTTGCCTGTGCCACCCGCGCTCGCCGGTGCGGCCGCGCTGAGGTTTTGCCGGCGTAGCGAAGCGGTCACCATGGCAGGTTTTGCGCGTTTGACGGCTGATTGCAGCACGCTGGGCGACGGGTAACGCGATGTGCCCAGCAGCAAACGGCTGTTGAATGTCTGGCCGTATAGAAGCAATCGGTCTGGCTCGGGCAAGTTTGGCATATTCAGGGCAATTGGGTTGCAAGAGCGGTTTAACCGCCCGTCACGGGACGGATGATTTCAATGCTGTCCCTGTCCTGCAAGGCGGTCTTTTCGTACAGGCTGTTGGGTATGAATTGCAGGTTGACGGCAACGGCAAATGGCGGCGCCGCCTGCACTGTGCGCACGGCGTCTGCCAGGCTTGCGCCCTGTGGCAATTGGAACGAAGCGTTGTTGATCAAGACGATCACACCCATTCTCCCAACTCCAAAGAGAATTCCGCCGCAAGCGCGGACGAGCCCGATTTGACCAACTGCATCACCACGTCGAGCAAGGCCGGCGCAATCAGGAAGCCATGCCGGTACAAACCGTTGATCTGCCAACTTCCCGGGGAGACCTGTCGCACGGTGGGCAGGTTGTCGGGCAAGGCCGGGCGGCACTGGCTGTTGATTTCCAGAATGCGAGCTTCGGCGAAACCGCTGTGCAGCGAATACGCGGCGCTGAGCAGCTCAAGGGTGGAGCGCACGCTGGCGGCGGACATGTCATCGGACTCGATTTCAGTGGCGCCAATCACAAAGATGTGATCCGGCTTGGGCGCAATATACAGCGGGTACCGCGGATGGATCAGCCGCACCGGACGCTTCAAATCCACTTCCGGCGCATACACACGAATGACTTCACCGCGCACCCCGCGCAAGCCGGGAATCTGGGCGCGGGCGCCCAGGCCGCGGCAGTCAAAGAGCCCCTGAACATCGCCTCCAGGCCCAATCAAAAAATCTTTGGGTTCTCGCCGCGAGTTCCAGCGAATCTCCACGTTCAGCTCGGCAAGCCGCGCCAGCAGGGCGTTGAGCAGTGCGCGGTTGTCCAACTGGCCTTCTCCAGGCAAATACAAACCCTGGGCAAAACGGTGGCCGAGCGCGGGCTCGAGCTGCTGGATTTTGGCGGCAGTCAAGGTCTGGGCGGCGGCGAGCCCGTCCACCTGTTTCCAGCTTGCATCAATCTGCCGTGAAAAACGCGCGGCCTCAAAGGCGTCATGCCGATGCCAAACAATCAAGGTGCCTTCTTGCTGGAAGAAAACCGGCTCGGGCAATTGGCCGAGCAGTTCGGGCCAGCGTCTCAAGGCATATTGACCCATTCGCACAATAGGCGCCTCGCTGATGGCCGATTCGGCCAGGGGGGCCAGCATGGCTGCGGCAACCCGCGCGGCCGACAGGTTGCCGTCGGGGTTGCCAGCCTCATACAGGCTGACGCGATAGCCTTCGTCTGCCAATGCACAGGCGAGCAGGCGACCCATAAGGCCAGCGCCCAAAACCACGAGGCGGGTTTTTTCTGCCGTCATTGCGCCGATAATTTTCCGCATGACCGACCCATTACAACCATCCTTTCACTATCCGCGCGTTCTGTCGATTGCCGGCTCCGACAGTGGCGGCGGCGCTGGCATACAGGCCGACTTGAAAACCTTTGCTGCGCTGGGCTGTTATGGCATGACAGCGGTTACCGCCATTACGGCGCAAAACACCTTGGGCGTGCATGCGATTCATGGCCTTCCCGCAACGGTATTGAAAGCGCAGATTGAAGCTGTGATCGAGGACATTGGTGTTGATGCCGTCAAGATCGGCATGCTGCATTCGCCCGAGCTTGTTCAGGTGGTGGCCTGGGCCATCGACCACTACAAGCTGAGAAACGTGGTGCTCGACCCGGTGATGGTCGCCACCAGCGGCGACACACTGGTGGGGCAGGAAACCGTTCAGGTTTTGGTGCGGGAGTTGTTTCCGCGCGCGATGGTGGTGACTCCCAATCTTGACGAAGCGGCGCTGCTGCTCAAACGCCGCATCGCGCAAATCGGCGACCTTGACGCCGCCGCCAACGACTTGCTGGCGCTGGGCGCCAAAGCGGTTCTGCTCAAGGGTGGGCATTTGCCGGGCCATGAGGTTGTTGACATATTGGCGCAACCGGGCAGAGCGCGCTTTCGCCTTCAATCCCGACGGATCGAAAGTCGCAACGTGCATGGAACCGGCTGCACCTTGTCGTCTGCGATCGCTGCGCATCTGGCGCTCGGCCACGAGCTTCACAATGCCGTCGAACTCGCGCGGGTGTACATCCTGCAGGCGATCGCAGCCGGCGCCCAGGTACGCACCGGGCAGGGTTCCGGGCCGCTGAACCATGGTCATGCGCCTGTCGCCATGAAAATCCTGAATCTCGCCTGATCCTTCAGGCTGATTTGGGCCGTGTGGCCCAGGCCAGCAACAAGGTCAATGCCAAGGTGGGCAAAGCCGAGCCCACCTGCGGCGCCCACTTGGCCAGGGCGTGGTAAAGAACGATCCCTGCAATCCACAAGACCGCAGCGGACACATTGATTTTCCCGATGGACCCCGACCGCGATGTTTCACCCGCGCTGGTTTTTTGAAAGGCCATGCGTCCCAGAATTACGCCATACAGCGGAACAAAAACGGAGCTGAGCATCAAGAGGAAAGGTTCAATGCTGTGCATCGGCAAAAACAGCGCCAGCACCGCGCACAACATCGCCACCGCGATGCCCCATTGCCGGATGCTCCACTGGGCAAACAGGCTGTGGCTGTTGACTGCGCCGGAATACACGTCGCCATAGGCGTTGTCAATTTCGTCAAACAGGATCAAACCCAGTGCCAGCAAGCCGCCCTGTGCGAGCAGCAGCGCGGTCACGAGATCGGTGCCGGGCGCGGCCACCGTGACCACCATCACACCCAGCGCGTAACACCAGATGTTGGCCAGCGCGTAGCCTATCCAGGTGCCGCTCAGCGCGGATTTGCCATCTTTGCCATGGCGGGCGTAGTCGGCAATCAAAGGCAGCCAGGACACAGGCATGGCGATGACCAGATCCATCGCAGAAAACAGCCCCATGCCACCTTTGCCGGGGTTGTTCCAGAAGGCCTCAAAACCCTTGGCCGCGATTTGGCTTCCGAATTGCCAGGTCAGCCAGACCAGCGAAACCACGACCAGCGGCAAGGCGAACTTGCCAATCAGTTTGCGCACAGTCGTGAGCATTGACGCGGCAATCAAGCCGCACAAGACCGCGCCCCAGATCGCCGTCGTGGCCACAACGCCGCCGAAGCCACTCAAGTCCAGTCCCAGGGACTGTTTGGCGATGGCGGCCGTGCCGTCGCGCATCACAACCAGCTCAAACGTGGTCCAGCCCACCAACTGAACGATGTTCAGGATGATGGGCAGTTTGGCGAACAGGCTGCCATAGGTCTGGTGCATCAGGCCGGCGCTGGTAAGGCCGGAATCGGCGCCGAGTTTGGCCGTCCAGGCCAGCAAACCAGCGCCGATGACCGACCCCAGAATGATGGCGACGAGCGCATCGCGCGGGCCAACGGCAGGCACCAGGTAGGCCCCCACCTGCATGACCAGCAGGCCCACGCCCAGGCTGAACCAGAGCGACAGGTGTTGGGTAAAGCCGAACACGCGATCGCCCGATGGCACCGGCTGCAAGGCCAGGTTGCCCGTGGACAGGTGCAGGGACAGGGACGGGGACGCGGAAGAATCAGAAATTGCCATCAAATTTGCTCCAAGCAAAGTAGTGGCAGGAAGGCGGAGTCGGTGAATGGACTGACTATGCTTCCCTGCGCGAGGATTACCTCAATCAGGTTCAAAGGGACTTTCTCAGTCGGCAGTTTTCACTGCCAACACCCCTAGCGGATGTGCTCTTGGATTTACTCTTTCGAGCACACCTGGATTTTACTCAGGTATTGAAGACAGGCGTCTCGACCCCCAAAACCTTGTGAAGCTTGGGCGAGGTGGTGGTGTATTGCAACATCACCTTTTTGTCGGGAAAAACGATGGCAGAAGCGCCAAACGCCGCCAGCGCACACTCATGGAAACCGCTCAGAATCAGCTTCTTCTTGCCAGGGTAGGTGTTGATGTCGCCCACGGCAAAAATGCCTTTGACGCTGGTGGCAAACTTCTCAGTGTCCACTTTCAACTGTTTGCGCTCGATGTCGATGCCCCACTCGGCGATCGGCCCCAGTTTGGGCGAAAGGCCAAAAAACACCAGCAAACGATCGAGCGGCAGGGTTTGAGCGCTGTTGTCCGGCCCAGTGACGACAACGCCGCTCAGGCGGCCCTGGGCCTCTTGCAGGGCGGTGATTTGGCCGATCATGAATTTCATTTGCCCAGCGTCACACAAGGCGCGCATTTTGGCGACGCTGGCAGGCGCTGCGGCAAAACCGTCGCGGCGGTGCAGCAGCGTTACAGACTTGGCCTTCAGTGGCCCTTCAGACATGAAATCCAGCGTCCAGTCCAGGGCCGAATCGCCACCGCCCAGGATCACCACATCCTGGTTGGCGAAGGCCGCGCGGTTCTTGACCTTGTAAAACACCTGGCACTCGGGCGAATCCGGGTCGGCAAACTGGGTCACGCCGTCGACGTTCAGCAAACGCGGCTGAAACGCGCCCATGCCCGCCGCGATGAAGATCGTTTTGGCCATGAACTGCGTGCCGGCAGAGGTTTCCAGCAAAAAGCGCCCGTCGTCCTGTTTGGCAATGGCGCTGACTTCCTGGTTGTAGTGAAACGTCGCGCCAAACGGCGCAATCTGTTTCACCAGGCTGTCGGTCAGCTCTTTGCCGGTGCAGACCGGAATCGCCGGAATGTCGTAAATCGGTTTGTCGGGGTAGAGTTCAATGCACTGTCCGCCGGCATATGGCAGCAGGTCGATGACATGCGCCTTGATCTCCAGCAGGCCCAGTTCAAACACCTGGAACAAGCCCACCGGGCCTGCGCCGACGATCACTGCGTCAGTTTCAATCATGTGGTCCGCCTTCTGGGTTGGTCAGCGGACCAAAAACTGCAACTTGTCGGTGCGGTCTTTCCAGGCCTCGGCATCCGGCGGCGCAGGTTTGCGTTTGGTGATGCTTTTCCAGCCCGTCAATTTGGCCAGCTCGGCGTTGAGTTTGGTCATGTGTTGCTGGTCGGCCGGCACATCTTCTTCCGCGTAAATCGCGTTGACCGGGCACTCCGGGATGCAAACCGCGCAGTCAATGCATTCGTCCGGGTCAATGGTCAGAAAATTCGGGCCTTCACGGAAGCAATCGACCGGGCACACGTCCACACAATCGGTATGTTTGCAATTGATACAGGCTTCGGTAACGGTGTGGGTCATGGGGCAGTTCTATAAATCCAATTTTGGGGCGCATTGCTGCGTTGCAAATCCTCGCCATGCAGTTGCATGTCTGCGGTTTGCGCTTTGTACTGCATCCCCAGAATTGAATTTCTAGAACTGCCCCAAAGCGCTAACCAGCTGCAACCCGCAATTTTATTGCACTAACGCCGCGCCAGAAGTCTTGTGGGTCGCGGTGTCCACCAAAACCATCGCGCCCAGCGTGCGCGAAACCGCGTAGGGCAGGGTGGCGATGGGTTCCTGCAAAGCCAATTCAACATGGCCAATCGCGTTGGGTTCCAGGTGGTCTGCACTCTCCTCGGCCAAGTTGTCGACGTTGAGTTTGTGCACCACACGTTTGATTTTGGCCTTGACCCAGCGGTTGCCGTGCAGCGCCCAATAGACGCGTCCGGCAACCAAGGGTTCGTCGTCCAGCCAGGCCACGGTGGCCCTGATTTCACGCGTGACGTTGAAACTTTGGCCGTTCGGCTCCAAGGCCGCCGACGCGCCGGGCCGCCCCAAGCTAGGCACGGCCCCCTCGGGGGGCAGCGAACCACACGCAGTGGGGAGCGTGGGGGCATGCAAAAGCCAGTCGCCGCGCGAGACGTCGACTTCACGGTCCAGCACGATGCCGGCGCTGTGACCGGCAGCCACCGGTCCGGGCTCGCGCACGTGGTTCAGCACGGTGGTGACGGTAGCCGTCTGGCCGCTGGGCAGGATTGTGATTTGCTGACCCACCTGGGCGCCACCACTGGAGACTTTCCCCCAAAATACGCGCCGGCCTTGGCTCGTGTCACTGCTCGAAGCGAACTTTTCCACCCATTGCACCGAAAACGAGAAAGGCAACTCAGTGTCGGCGGACGTAACCGGCAACTGCTCCAGAATCTGCAGCAGGCTTTGGCCCTGGTAACCACACCAGCCCGGTGTGGTGGAGACCACGTTTTGGCCTTTCAACGCAGAAATCGGCACGACGGCGGCAATGGCAATACCCGCTTCCTGCGCGAATTTTTCGAGTGCCGTCTGGATGTGCGCGAAACCGAGTGTGGGGTTGTCGATGGCGTCGAGTTTGTTGACTGCAAACACCACGTTGGGCACCCGCAGCAAATTCACCAGCAGGGAATGGCGCCGCGTTTGCGGCAACAGGGCCAGAGCGGCGTTTTGCCAATCGAGCTTGGTCGCATCGACCAGCACCACGGCCGCATCGGCGCTGCTGGCTGCTGTGACCATGTTGCGGGTGTACTGAACATGCCCGGGCGCGTCGCCAATGATGAACTTGCGGGTGGGCGTGCTGAAATAACGGTAGGCCACGTCAATCGTGATGCCCTGTTCACGTTCGGCGGAGAGGCCATCGGTGAAGAGCGCCAGGTCGGCCTCGCCACTTTTGGAGACATTGGCCAGCTGGTCCAGCATCACCGAGCGGCTGTCCACCAGCAAGCGGCCGATGAGTGTGCTTTTGCCGTCGTCCACACTGCCGCAAGTAATAAATTTTAAAGCAGATGAGGTCAATGAAATATTTGGTACTTCAAGTCTCGTATTTATTGTTTTATTTGCTACAGTATTCATATTGTATTTTGTTAATTTAACAACAAAAAATAATTAAAAATCAAAAATATCCGTCTTTTTTGCGTTTTTCCATGGATGCCTCGGAGGTCTTGTCGTCCATGCGTGTGGCACCCCGTTCACTCACGTCTGCAGCCAGGGTTTCGATCACGATCTCGGCGGCGCTGCTGGCCAGGCTTTCCACCGGGCAGGTGCAGGTGATGTCGCCCACGGTGCGAAAACGCACATCGCGCGATTCGGCTACTTCGCCATTGCGCAGCGGCGTGAGTTCTGTAACGGGCACCAACAGGCCCTTGCGCTCGACCACATCGCGTTTGTGCGAGTAATACAGTGAAGGCAGGCCAATTTTTTCGCGTTCGATGTATTGCCACACGTCCAGCTCGGTCCAGTTGGAAATCGGGAACACGCGGAAGTGTTCGCCCGGCTGCAGGCGCGTGTTGAAGAGGTTCCACAACTCGGGGCGTTGCGACTTGGGCTGCCATTGGCCAAAACTGTCGCGGTGGCTGAAGATGCGCTCTTTGGCGCGGGCCTTTTCTTCGTCGCGGCGCGCGCCGCCAATCAGGGCGTCAAACTTGAATTCGTCAATCGCCTCGAGCAGCGTGATGGACTGGTGCACGTTGCGCGATTCACCCGGATGCGCCAGGCGCACGGTGCCGCGTGCCATCGAGTCTTCGACGCTGCGCACGATCCACTTCGCGCCCAGTTCTGTGGCCCGCGAGTCCCGGAAATCGGTCACTTCATGGAAGTTGTGGCCGGTGTCGATCATCAACAGCGGGTAGGGGATGTTGCCGCTACCGGAGGGGCTGGTCTTTCCTCCAAAGGCTTTCTCGGCGCATTTGAGCATCACCAGGGAGTCTTTGCCGCCCGAGAACAACAGGGCGGGGCGCTCGAAGGCGGCAGCCACCTCGCGCAGGATGTAAATGGTTTCCTCTTCCAGCGCGTCCAGGTGCTGGTTGCTCAGGTGCGTCAACAGTTCAGGTTCCACACGGGCGTTCATGCAACGGCCTCCTCGTTGGTTTTTGATGCAGCAGCGGGTTCTTTGGCGTGGAGTCCACACTCTTTCACGACCCCGCCGTCAAGGTCTGCTTCCCACCACCAGCGCCCGGCGCGGAAGTCTTCGCCCAAGGCGATGGCCCTGGTGCAGGGCGCGCAGCCAATGCTGGGGAAGAACTGGTCATGCAGCGGGTTATAGACCACGTTGTTGACGCTGATGTAGTGCCACACATCCCCCCAGGTCCAGTCGGCCAGCGGGTTGAATTTGACCCGTTTGGCGTCGCTTTCGTCGCGCAAGGGAACCTGCGACCGCGCGCCGGACTGCTCGCGGCGCAGGCCGGTGATCCAGGCTTTTTTCCCGCTAAGCGCGCGCTCCAGCGGCTCCATCTTGCGGATGCCGCAGCAGGCCTTGCGAAGCGCAATGCTTTGGTACATGGCATCTTTGCCTTCGCGCGCGACAAACTGGACAACCGCCTCGTTGACGGGTTTGAAAACCTGCACCGGCGCGCGGGATGTGGCTTTGAGCTGATCCAGCACCTGCAATGTCTCCGCGTGCAGCATGCCGGTTTCCAGCACGAAGATGCTGATGTCCAGTTGCAGGCTGTTGATCAAGTGGCTGACCACCATGTCTTCGGCGCCCAGGCTGTTGGCCTGGCTGATGGTGGAATAACCCAGCGCTGAAAAATTGCCGGGGTTGGCGTATTCGGCTGCGGCTTGCAGCAGCAGGGTTTGGGTTTGGGCCAGTTTGGCGTCGAAGTCTTTGGAGGCCCGGGCGTTGAGTTCGATGGCGGTCATCATGCGGCCCGCAGAAACAGGGGTTGTGCGGTGACCGCGTCGCCCTGGTAAAACGCGCTGAAGCGCTCAAACTGCGTTTTGGCAAAAGCTGCGTCCTGGTCGGCCCGCAACTGGGCCGAATCAAAGCCGCTGCGTTGCATTTGCACCAGTTGATCGATCAACACGTCACCCGTGGCTCGAATTTCGCCTTTGAAACCCAGGCGCCGACGCAACAAAAATGCCTGGCTGTAGGCGCGGCCATCGGTGAATTTGGGGAAATGCAGGTCGATGCGCTGCACATCGGCGAGGTCCAGCGTGCGCGGATCGGCGTCGTTTGCGATTTGCAGATTTTTCCCGTCTTCAAGTCCTGCGGCAATTGCGTCAGTCGCGATCAATCGAATCAATTTATTCATGGTTTGCTCCTGCTAAACGGCTTCGGCCACGGCCGTCTGCGCCTTGCCCGTGCTTACACGGCTGGCGTTGGCTGCCGTCTTGAAAGGCTCTGGGCCAACCCGACGCAAGGTGGTGATGAAGGTCTCTGCGCCCTTTGTTGTGGACACGCGAAGCTTGCGGTAAGACTCCAGAATGGCTTCGATCACGTCGGCCACTTCTTCTGCGGCAAATGACGGGCCGACCACTTTGCCCGCTACTGGCGCGCCGGACAGTGTGGAGCCGTCCGAGCCGCCGAGCGACACCTGGTACCACTCCTTGCCATCTTTATCTACACCCAAAATGCCAATGTGGCCGCTGTGGTGGTGGCCGCAGGAATTGATGCAGCCGCTGATGTGCAGGTCGATTTCACCCAGATCATGCAGCTCATCGAGGTCTTGGTAACGCTCGGTGATGGCTTGCGCAATCGGCAAGGAGCGGGCGTTTGCCAACGAGCAGAAATCGCCACCGGGGCAGGCGATCATATCGGTGAGCAAGCGGATGTTGGGACGCGCGAAGCCGAGTTTGCGGGCCGCGCGCCAGAGCTCGGGCAACTGGTCGCAACGCACCCAGGGCAAAACCAAATTCTGGTCGTGCGTCACACGCACTTCGCCGGCGGAGAACTCGTCAGCCAGAGTGGCGGCGCCTTCGAGTTGCAGGGCGGTGGCGTCGCCCGGCGCGTAGCCGATGCGTTTGAACGAGAGCGTGACGGCGCGCAAATCAGGGTTATTGTGTGGCTGCACGTTTTGCTGCAGCCAGCGGCCAAATTCAATGTCGTCTTCGGCGGCGGCACGCAGGATGTTGGCGATTTTCTCTTCGCCGCTTTTGCGGTTGCACACCAGCGACGGTGGCACAAATGAGGCTGACACACGGTCCAACTCGGCCTGGCTGATGGTGTGCGGCGCGCCGTCCTGCTCGATGATTTGCCGGTATTCGGCTTCTACTTCGTCGGTGTAACGCTGGCCTTCGGCCTTCACCAGAATCTTGATGCGCGCCTTGTACATGTTGTCGCGGCGGCCCCAGCGGTTGTAGACGCGCACCACGGCTTCAAGGTAATTGAGCAACTGCATCCATGGGAGGAATTCGCGGATCACGGTGCCGACGATGGGCGTGCGGCCCATGCCGCCGCCCACGAGCACGCGAAAGCCGATTTCTCCCGATTCATCCTTGAGCACATGCAGGCCCACGTCATGCCAATAGGTTGCGGCGCGGTCTTCTTTGGCGCCGGTGATGGCGATCTTGAACTTGCGCGGCAAAAACGCGAACTCCGGGTGCAGCGTGCTCCACTGGCGCATGATTTCGGCAAAGGGGCGCGGGTCAGCCACCTCATCCACCGCGATGCCGGCACGCTCGTCGCTGGTGATGTTGCGGATGCAATTGCCGCTGGTCTGGATGCCGTGCATGTCGACACTGGCCAGCAAGTCCATCACGTCGGCCGATTTATCCAGCGGAATCCAGTTGTATTGGACATTCAGGCGCGTGGTGAAGTGGCCCACGCCGCTGGGCAATGAGCTCAAATCCGACAGGCCGGGGTTGGCCTTGTCGATGTTGTTCTCCTCTTTTTTGTCGTAATCGCGCGCGATTTTGGCCAGCACCCGCAGTTGTTTTGACGACAACTCGCCATAGGGTACGGCGACCCGCAACATCGGCGCAAAGCGCTGCACGTACCAGCCGTTTTGCAGGCGCAGCGGGCGAAAGTCGTCATCGGGCAACTGGCCGGCCAGGTGGCGGCCCAACTGTTCGCGGTATTGGTCTGCGCGTTGTTGGACGAATTGGCGGTCGAATTCGGTGTATTGGTACATATTCTTTTAAATGGCGATCAATTTCAGCCCGGCGTAGGCCAAGAGGACAGACAACAGCGAGCGGATCACGCGGTCAGGCGTGCGGGTCAACAAATGCGAGCCGACCCAGATGCCGGGCAGCGAGCCCACCAGGAGTTTGGCCAGCAGCGGCCAATCCACCGAACCCAGCGAAGCGTGGCCCAAACCGGCGACCAGCGTCAGCGGCACGGCGTAGGCGATGTCAGCGCCAACGATGCGTGAGAGCGGTAACTTGGGGTACAAAATCATCAGTACGGTGACACCAATCGCGCCTGCGCCGACCGACGTGAGCGTGACCAGCACACCGATCAACGCGCCAAACAGCGGCGGCAGCGACCAGTGAATCGGTTGTGTGGCTTCGGTTTCGTGCCCTTGCGCCTCCGTAGACGGGGCCGATTTGCCTCGAATCGCCTTGTAGAGCGTGGCCGCAGCCGTGAGCAGCAGCGCCGCGCCCAGCGTGGTGGTCATCACATGCTGAACTTCAGGGTCGGCGGGACCGAGTTTGTGCAAGACGTACAGCGTGACCAGTGCCGCCGGAATGCTGCCGGCGCACAGCTGCCCCACCACACGCCAATCGACCCGGCGAGCCCGCGCCAGCTTGACCGTGCCGCCCATCTTGGTGAAGGCGGCAAACAACAAATCGGTGCCGATCGCCATATAGGGCTTTACGCCGAAGAAAAAGATGAGGATCGGCGTCATCAGCGAACCGCCGCCCACGCCCGTGAGGCCGACCACCACGCCGACAAAAAACCCCGCAAATACAAACGCCAGATCGTGCATACCGCTCCAAGGAAGGTCGCCAGTTTGGAGGCTGCGGCTTATATTGCAAACTACATTTTTATGATGTTGTTATTCTCATATTGAATATAAGACGTGCAAACGGCCGTTTCTGCGGCGCTGTGTGCGCTACCGCACGAAGGTGGCATAGCTATGATGCCAATATCAGGCCATGAACCTTTCGCTGTTGCCTCCCCAATTCCGGCGCTTGCTTGCGGGATGGATTTGGGCGACGGTTTTCCTTGGAGGGCAAGTGGCCCTTGCGCAGGACGCTCAAAAAGCTGCGGTTGAGGGCGTCTGGCAGGTTTCGGTGAGTCCCTACACCGACCATTTTCGCCAAAGCCCGGACCACAAATCCGTGTGGGCGATTGGCTTGGAGCGAGAATTCGCGGACAACACCCTGTATGGCGCGTTCGGCTTTTCCAACTCTTTTGGCCAACCCAGTGCCTATGTGTATTACGGGTGGCTCTTTCCAAAGGTGCTGTCCGCTGTGCCGGCTTTGTACATGAAGGTAACGGCGGGCCTGCTTTACGGTTATGTGTCGCCCTTTGACGACAAGGTGCCTCTGAATTACAGCGGTTTTTCGCCTGCCATCATTCCGGCCATCGGCTGGCAGTTTGACGAGAAATGGAGCGCGCAGGTGAATCTGCTGGGTACTGCCGCCGTCATGTTCATGGTGAACCGGAAGTTTTAGCCGACTTCGCTGGCCGGGGGCAAGCGCGATAAGGCGAGCAATCCAGGGCTAGCAAATCAAAGCGAACCAGTCAAAAAACCATTTGCTATATAAAAAATAGCAAACAATTGATATTTTGCGTGACTTGATTGCCAATTTGTTCACATTTTTATCAAAGTCAAGACAAATTTCAAAAATAATTAATACCCATGTTAACAATCGTGTCGTAACCAGGCGCAGCCGACGCAACGGTTGATGTCGCGTGCTTCGGCTGGTCAAACAGGGCTGCAGACGGTGCGCTGGAGGCAAAAACGCTGGGTCGGCCAAGCCTTCGCATTCGTCCCTGGGTCTCCCTAGGTCTTGCGCACCCCGCGCAGTTCCTGCATGCGCTCTGCAAAATAACTCGCCACGGTGTAACGCTCGGACAACACCACCTCACGGTTCGGGTGCAAAAACAGAGGCATGGAGATGCGCGACTTTTTCGCGCCTTCACCGGTCGGATTCAAAACGCGGTGGATGGTGGACGGGTAATAGCGGCCCGAGGCCTCCTGCAACATGTCGCCAATGTTGACAATCAAAAGGCCAAAGTCGGTGGGCGCGTCGATCCAGCTGCCGTCTTTTCCCAATACCTGCAAGCCGGGCTCGGTGGCCGCTGGCAAGATGGTGAGCAAATTGATATCGCCATGCGCGGCGGCGCGCTCGGCGCCGGGCTCTTCATCGCCGCGCAGGGGCGGGTAATGCAACACGCGAAGGAGCGTCTGCTGGCAGCCCTCGATCATGCGGGGCAGGGGCATTGAATAGTTGGCTTTGATCTCAGGCGGCGAGTTGTCTTCAACCCACTGCAACAACTCCTTGGCCAGGCTGCTGCCCGCCGAGTAATACCGCCGCGCCGCATCCGACACTTCGGCTGGGTAACGGCCCCAGGGGAAGATGTGGAAAAACTCTTTCAAGTCGCGCTTGGTATGGTCCTTGGCGGTCTCCGAGACGGCGGGTGAAAAATAGCCGTCGAGCCTGGCCGGGTCCTGCGGGTAGCGGTTTTTGGCATCGCTGGAGAAAAAGCCCAGCCATTCGGCGTAAATGCCCTCCACCAGAGACTGGTCAAGCGGGTGGTTTTTGAG
>JANNEZ010000005.1:0-11495 GCA_031379255.1 Rhodoferax sp.
GCGGCGGGCGTGCGCGGCACGCGCAACTCCTCGGCCACCATCAGCGGCTCGGGCATCAACGGGCATGACCTGGAGGCGCATTTCAAGCCAGCGGGCGTGGGTAGTTATTCGTTTGTCGGCGACAACGAGGTGCGTTTCAACAGCTTTGACAAACCCGGCGACAAGCTGTTTGACGGCGTGATGATGATGGACTGCAGCCAGTGCCCGATCCATCCCAAATTGCAGGGCATCTTTTACGAATACGCCGGCAAACACAGCGCCACCGCGCGCAAACATGGCGCGGCGCCGATTTTGTTCATGTCCTGGGCCTACCAGGACAAGCCCGAGATGACAGCGCAACTTGCCGCCGAATATGTGAAGGCCGGCAAACAAAACAACGCGCTGGTTGTGCCCGCCGGGCTGGCCTTTGCCGCGTCGGTCGCCAAACGCCCGGCGCTGAACCTGTATGTGGCCGACAAGCGCCACCCCAGCCTGGCCGGCACCTACCTGGCGGCCTGCACCGTGCTGGCGTCGGTCTATAAAACCAGCCCGATCGGCCTAAGCTACACGGCGGGCCTCCCCGCCGACGTGGCCGCCCACCTGCAAACGGTGGCCTGGGAAACGGCGCAAGCCTTCCACGCCAAGGAAGGGCGCGGCGGCTTGTAGGCCTGCTCTCAGAACCGTTCCGCCGCGCTTATTGCTGCGGCACCACCTGCGGCGCGCCTGGCATCACTGGCAGGGTTTTGGAATCCAGCTTGGCCGCGTATTCGCCAGCGAGTTGGGAGCCGCTTTTGTAGTGCGGCACGCGGAAAACCAGACGTTTATACCGGGTGATCCAGGCGTTGGAGCCGGCTACCTCAGTGTTCCAGAGCTGGTGGGCGCGGTCGAGGTTTTGCACCGTGTCCATTTCGAACTCGTCGCGCGAACTCTGGCCGCCGAACACATACAGCTTGCCTTTGTAGATGCGCCAGGTGTTCTCCGAGCCGCCGCCGCCCCACGGCACGGCATAGTCAATGCCGTTGGAACAGAAACCGCCAAACTGCGGCATGTATTTGCCGGGCGCTGCGGCAAAGCTGGCCTTGTTGGCCTCAGAAGAGAAGCGGAAGCTTACGCCCAGATGCTCGAGCTTGATGGCCGGGTCGCCCTTGACCGCCTTGTTTTGCGTGAAATAAGCCACGGCGTCGTGGCCTTCGAGCATCAGTTTGCTGTCAGCACCTTCGGAGATGGTCCGCCAAGGCCCGTTGTTGGGCGAATTCCAGGACTGAACCTGGGCCGGTGTCTGCGCCAATGCGACGCCCGCGCCCAGCGCCAGACCGCCCAAGAAACGAACCAGCCAGCGTGAAAAATGACGGTGCATGAAGGTCTCCAGATCAGCCAAACATGGCCTTTGGATACGTGGAAACCCGCGCCAGTTCCCGCTTTGCTGAAACAGCGTGTTATCGCAAAATGGGGCAAACCGGCTGTTTTCCCTCCCTTTCCCGAAATCGCATGAACGGAACCCCATGAGCACGCTTTCCCTGATGGACCTGGCCTTTTTCATCGCCGAATCTGACGCCAGCCCGAAACACGTAGCCGGCCTGCAGATCTGCAAAAAGCCGCCCGGCGCCAAAGCCGGCTTTGTCAAGTCGATTTATGAGGACTATTTGGGCTTCACCGATGTGGCGTCGCCCTTCAACCGCGTCATCAACTTCACGCTGACGGCCATGCCGAGCTGGAAAACCGTGGATACGGTGGATCTGGCCGACCACGTGTTCTTCCACAAATTGTCAGCGAAAAAGAACGACCGGATCGCGCTCTACGAGTTGATCGCCAGCCTGCACACGCCGGTGCTGGCCCGCGACCGCCCGCTGTGGGAGGTGCATGTGATTGACGGCCTGGGCGGCGACCTGGGCCAGGGCCATTTCGCGCTTTACCAAAAGATGCACCACGCCTATGCCGACGGGGTGACGATGTCGCGCTGGGGCGCTGAGAGTTACCAGAACACCGCCGACGACACGGATCTCACGCCCGTTTGGACGATTGACCATACTCGCTCGAGCGTGAAAAAAAGGAAGGGCAACCAGGAGATGGTGCTTTCGGTGTGGGCACAGGTCACCGCCAACAGCAAACGCGCGTTCGGCATTGGCCGCCTGGGCGCGATGCTGATGCTGGAGGGCATGCGCCTCACGAAAAACGCCATCAGCCTGCCCTTCATGGCGCCGCGCGGCACGCCGCTCACGGGCATGGCGACGCCGGGGCGGCAACTGGCCACGGCAGCGGTGTCGATGAAACGCATCAGCGCCCTGTGCAAAAAAACCCGCTCCACGGTCAACCACGTGGCCTTGACTTGCCTGGACGGGGCCTTGCACCGCTACTTGAAGGACGAAGGCGTCACACTGGACCGGCCGATCACCATCCAGATGCCGGTCAACCTGCGCCGCGAGGGAGACAAGACGGCGGGCAACAAGATCGGCATCATCCTGGTGGATTTGTCGGCCCCCACCGACGACCCCTATGTGCGCCTGCGCAACATCGGGTATTCACTGCGCAACCTGCGCATCATGGTCGATTCGGTGGCGCCCGAGGCGATAGAAACCTACACCATCCTCACCGGCTTGCTCGGCCAGTTTGCCGAAATGCTCAAGTTGAGCGGCTCCATCACGCCGATGGGCAACACCACAGTTTCCAATGTGCCGGGGCCCAAAGAGCATTTGTATATCAAAGGCGCGCGCATTGAGGAGATGCACCCGGTGAGCACGCTGCCGCCCACCCACCTGATGAACATCACCCTGTTCAGTTATGCCGGCTCGCTCAATTTCGGTCTGATTGCCAGCGATGGCATGCCCAATTTGCAGCGGCTGGGGGCTTATGTGGATGAGGCGTTTGATGAGCTGGAGCGGTGTGTGGAGATGATTGGGGGGTGAGGCTTCTCAAGCCCGCACCACAATCTCAAACTTCGCCTGCAAGCCGTCGCTGCCAGACAAGAAAGGGGCTGTCAGCGCCTTGCGGTCTTCATCGTCACGCAGGTTGCGCCACAAAAAGTCGCGCTCATTGCCAGGTGCGCCGTCCACATAAAGCTGGCTGGTGAGCAATTCACGCGAGCCGAGTTTCACCTTGAAGTGGATGTGCGGCGCGCGGCCTGAATACGGCACCGGCTTGATGGTGCGAAAGCGGTAGGCGCCGTCTGCGCCCACAACGACTTTGCCAAAACCCTGAAACGCCGGGTCGATCCGGCTGCCGTCACGCGGATGGTCGTAATGGCCGGCGGCGTCGGCCTGCCAGATTTCAATTTGCGCGCCTGCAACGGGTTTGCCGTTCACGTCCAGCACCGTGCCTGTGACCCAGGCGGGTTCACCCTTGCCGTAACTCAATGCGCCGTTTTTCAGCAAATCGTAGTCAGCGTCTTTAGGGATGGCGACGGGGTAAAACGGGCCTTCCGTTTGTGATGGTGTCAGCCTGCGCGCCGCCTGCGCTAGGGCGCGCTGGCCCGTCAAAACGAATGGCGCGGCGATGCAGGCTGCCACAGCCAGACGACGGTTGAGGAACTGGAGTTGACGCGGTGAACGCATGGGATGGCCTTTCGTTGCACAGGAGTTTTGACACCCAGCATGGGAGTCTGCGCTCAAACTGAAGTTCCTGCTGGCGAACTGGCGCAGGGGCGGGCTTGGCCGGCTCAGCTCTGGCCGATTTGACCGGCAAAAATCCTGAATCCGCGCAGCAACATCTCGACCGCGACCGCCACCAGAATCAAACCCATCAGGCGCTCGACGGCGACGATAAAGCGGTCTCCCAAGACGCGCTGAATCCGCTCGGCCAGGACCAGCACCAAGGCGCATACGAGCATCGTGACAACCAGCGCCGCGATCCATTCCCAGCGCCGCTCGGGCGCCTGCGAGACCAGCAGCATGACGGTGGCCAGCGCGGAAGGGCCAGCCAGCGCGGGAATCGCCAGCGGCACGATCAAGGGTTCGCCGGCCACCGCTTCAGTCTCCTGGGCGGGCGGCGGAAAAATCATGCGCAGGGCGATGAGAAACAGGATCACGCCACCGGCAATTTGCAGCGAGAGCGCGCTCAGGTTCATCACGCGCAAAAAGCCGTCGCCGATGAACATGAAGGTCAGCAACAACACAAAGGCGATCAACACTTCACGCAGAATCACCAAAGGCCGGCGCGCTGGCGCAACGCTCCTGAGCGCGTTGGCGAAGATCGGAATGTTGCCAAACGGATCGGTGATCAGGATCAGCAGGATGGTGGCTGATACGAAGGTGTAGTTCATGGGTCCGATGGGGTTGGACGTGGGAGGCTCGGTGGATGAAATATGCTATGCGGTGGCCATCCTAACCTCACCTTGGATCACAACCATGGACTACACCCGCTACCAAACCCTCAAAATCACCCGCCGTGGCCTCGATGACGCAGTACTGGACATCCAGATGCGCGCCGACGGCCCGGGCGGCAACGGCAAGTTGCCCACTTCCGGCAAGGAAGGCCATTGGGAGTTGTCCGAGATCTGGCGCGACGTGGGCGCCGACGACTCGGTGCGCGTGGCGGTGTTGCGCGGCGACGGCATGGGGTTTTCCGGCGGCGGCGACCTGGCTTTGGTGAGCGATATGGCGAATGATTTCGCAGCGCGCAGCCGCGTCTGGAAAGAAGCGCGCGACCTGGTTTACAACGTGATCAACTGTGACAAGCCGATTGTCAGCGCGATGCACGGCCCGGCGGTGGGCGCGGGACTGGTGGCCGGCTTGCTGGCCGACATCTCCATCGCCAGCAAAACCGCCAAAATCGTCGACGGCCACACGCGCCTGGGCGTGGCGGCGGGCGACCACGCGGCCATCGTCTGGCCCTTGCTGTGCAGCATGGCCAAAGCCAAGTATTACCTGATGTTGTGCGAGCCGATCAGTGGCGAGGAGGCCGAACGCATCGGCCTGGTGTCGCTGGCGGTCGACGAGGCCCAGTTGTTGCCCAAGGCTTACGACATTGCCGACCGCCTGGCTGCCGGCAGCCAGAGCGCCATCCGCTGGACCAAATATTCATTGAACAACTGGTTGCGCCAGGCTGGTCCGACTTTTGACACCTCACTGGCGCTGGAGTTCATGGGTTTTGGCGGACCCGATGTGCAGGAAGGCATCCGCAGCCTTAGAGAAAAAAGGCCGCCGAAATTCAGCTAACGCACCATGCAGGGCCGTTTTGGGTTGAATTTCCAGCCTGAAACCAGGTATTGCATGGCGGTCGCGTCATCGCGTGAACCCAGTCCATGCTGTTTGTAGAGTTGGTGGGCCTTTTCAACCTCAGCCATGTCCAGCTCGACACCCAAGCCTGGCTTTTTCGGCACCTGCACGTGGCCGCCGACGATCTGCAGTGGTTCCTGGGTCAGGCGCTGGCCGTCCTGCCAGATCCAATGCGTGTCGATGGCGGTCACCTTGCCGGGCGCCGCTGCCCCCACGTGGGTGAACATCGCCAGTGACACATCAAAGTGGTTGTTCGAATGGCTGCCCCAGGTCAGGCCCCAGTCGCGGCAGGTCTGCGCCACACGCACGGAGCCGGCCATGGTCCAGAAATGCGGGTCGGCCAGCGGGATGTCGACGCTTTGCAGCGACAGCGCATGGCTCAGTTGCCGCCAGTCGGTCGCTACCATGTTGGTGGCCGTGGGCAAACCCGTGGCACGGCGGAACTCGGCCATCACCTCACGGCCCGAGAAACCGTCTTCGGCGCCGCAAGGGTCTTCCGCGTAGGCGACCACGCCCTTCATGTCGCGCATCAGGCGGATTGCGTCTTTGAGCAGCCAGCCGCCATTGGGGTCGAGCGTGACGCGGGCTTGCGGGAAACGCCCGTGCAAGGCCGTCACCGCTTCAATCTCGGCGTCTCCTGACAAGACACCGCCTTTGAGCTTGAAGTCGTTGAAACCATATTTTTCCCGGGCGGCTTCGGCCTGCCGCACGATGGCGCCTGGGGTCAAGGCCTCTTCATGGCGCAGGCGGAACCAGTCGTTGTTGGCGCCTGGGTCGCTCACGTAGTCCAGATCGGTCTTTTTGCGGTCGCCCACATAAAACAAGTAGCCCAGCATCTCCACCGCATCACGTTGCTGGCCTTCGCCCAGCAAGGCGGCCACCGGCACGCCCAGATGTTGGCCGAGCAAATCCAGCAAGGCTGATTCAACGGCGGTGACCGCGTGAATGGTGGTGCGCAAATCGAAGGTTTGCTGGCCGCGCCCGCCGCTGTCGCGGTCGGCAAACCGCTGCTGCACCTGTTGAAGGATGCGCTGGTGAGCCCCGATGACCTGGCCCACCACCAGGGCGCGGGCGTCTTCCAGGGTCTGCCGAATCTTCTCGCCGCCAGGCACCTCGCCAATGCCGGTGCGGCCGGCGTTATCGGTCAATATCAGAATATTGCGGGTGAAGAAGGGTCCGTGTGCGCCGCTCAAATTCAGCAACATGCTGTCGCGCCCGGCGACGGGAATGACGGTGAGCGCCGTAATGGTGGGGGTGGAAAATGTCGTCATATCGGGTTGATTGGAAATATTGTATTAATGTATTTTTATTATACATATGAATAAAATACAATCAAATATTATATAAAAATAATAGCAATAATTTGATATTATATGTGACTTAATACAGTATTTTTTTAAACTAAATTTAAAGAAGAAAGAAAGTTAGAATAAATAGACTGGCATTGGTTGGCGCGCTACCTGTCGACCATGTGATGTGGCGGTCACAATGCCCAGTCGAGGAAATGTATCAGCAAAGCTTTTTTTCTTCCATGCTGCCAAAGACATCCCACCATGAGCACCCGCCTTGCCTCAAACCCGCGCCGCCATGCCCTGAAAACCCTGGCAGCTTGGGCGCTCGCACCCGGGGCACTGACCGCGCGGGCGGCGGAAGTGTGGATCAGCGGCATCACGCGCACCCGCCTGGTTGAATTTGCCACCGAAGCACTCTCCAACCTGCCCGAAAACCCGGCCCGCGCCGCGTTGCCGCGCATGGTTCAGTTTTCGTGGACTTTCGATCCTGCGACCGTGCCCGATTCGAAAGAGTTGAGCCGCGTGCAAGGCCGCATTTTGGCGAATGCGCAAGAGCAAGCCAAAACAACGGGGTCGGTGCGCCTGGTGGCAACCGGACGCAGTCCCGAGAGCGCATTCTGGTGTATGTACACGCCCGAGAGCTTCAAAGCCTCGGACGTGGTCATCGCTCTGGCTGATTTTGACGCGCCCGACCAGGCGCTGGCCGTGCGGCTGCGCAACCGCTTGTCGTATGTGCAACGCCGCGACCCCTTCTGGACCTGGGCCGAAGCGTACTTGCGCGAGATGCGCCGCAAATAAGAGGCCAGGCGGGGCGCGTGGCCCCACCCAGCAGGGCAAACCGGGTTTATTTCACCGGCGAATAGTTCACTGGCAACCAGACATAACCCGAGGCGCCATTGGACGCCAGCCGGCCCAGCCCGGGGAAGCTGATGTGTGTCACGGCCAAAATGTACAACTCACGCGCGGCTTCCATATACAGCGCGGTGCGCATGTCGGCGGCCGTCGGGGCGTCGCTGTCAAACTGGATGGTGACCGCCGGATTGGCCAACTGCACCGCCGCGACGTGCATCAGGTCGCCGAACACCAGCATCTTCTGGCCCTTGCTCTCCACCGCAAATACCGTGTGGCCGGGCGTGTGGCCGCGCGTGACGATGGCGCGGATGCCGCCCGCCAGCTCGGTGTTTCCGTCATAGGCGAGGAATTTGCCGGCGCTCACGTAGGGGTTGAGCGAGGCCTGCGCGCCTTGGAAAAAGCCCTTCATCGCCTCGGGCGCCTTGTCCAGGTTCTCCTTGCTCAGCCAGAAGTCGGCGTCGGCCTTGTCGGCGCGCACGATGGCGTTGGGGAAGGCGCGCGCGGCGCCATTCATCAGGCCACCGACGTGGTCGGCATGCATATGCGTCACGTACACCTCATCAACCTGCTCGGGCGTATACCCCGAGGCCCTCAGGTTGTCTGCCAGGTTGCCCAGCGTCGGCCCGAAGAGTTTGGCGGCGCCGGTGTCAATCAAAATCAGTTTGGCGCCGGTGTTGATCAGATAGCCGTTGACCGAGGTCTCCAGCGGGCTCACAAGACTCTGCGCGGACAGCGCGCGGTCGACTTGCGCTTCGGTGATTTTTTGCAGGATCTTGTTGACCGGCAACGCCACCGTGCCATCTGACAACGCGGTGATTTCATAGTCGCCCAGCATCATGCGGTAATAGCCCGGGCCAGACTTTTTGACCATCGGCGCGGCAGCGTGGGCCGCAGCTGCCAGGATCGTGACGGAAAGCGCTGCGACAAAGCGCTGGAGCAGGGAGCGAAGCATGGAGGTCTCCTGTTGGGAAAGGTGGGAAAAAAGCGACTCGGAGACATTGTGCAGCGCCTGCGGATTTTTTGCCAGGCAGAGCCTTTTTTTGACGGACTCAGGTCGGCGTGGCACTCCGCTGTGGGGACGTGTTCGCCCCAAACCAACGATATCTGCGCATGTAAAATTGGGCGCATGAACCCGCTGCACACCCTGCGACACGCCCACCGTCTGTGGCGCGGCGTGCTGGTATGGTTTGTGTTGTCGCTGGGCGCGGCGATCGCTTCGCCGCTGGTCAACCCGCAGACCATGGAGCTGATCTGCACCGGCGCCGGTGTGATGAAGCTGCTGGTCAACAGCAACGATGGCTTGAATGACGGGGGCGGCGCCGAAGCGGGCAGCAGCATGCTGGACTGCCCCCTGTGTGCCAGTGTTGCTGCGCCGCCGCCGCTTGCCCAAACTACCCGTGACCCGGCCCAGCCATTGGGCTCTGCCGTTCAATCGATTCCTGCCACGCGCGCCGTTGGGCGAGCCGCCGCGCCATTGCCGGCGCGCGGCCCGCCCGCATTCTCCTGAAACCCTGAGCTTGCAGCTGCCAGCGCCCGCCGAGCGGGGCGGGCGCCCCGTATCTTTGTTTTTGGAGATTTTTCATGCGTCGCCTCATCTCTGTTCAATCCACCCTGGCCGTTGTCACCACGCTGGCAGCTTTGACCGCGCTCGCCGCGCTCACCAGCCAAACCGCGCAGGCGCAGGCCGTCGACGTCAAAAACGCCTGGGCGCGCGCCACCGTGCCGGGGCAAAAAGCCACCGGCGCCTTCATGACGCTCACTGCCAAAGACGGCGGCAAACTGGTCAGCGCCGCCTCGCCCGTCGCTGGCGTGGTCGAAGTGCATGAAATGAAAATGGACGGTGACGTTATGAAAATGCGCGCTTTGCCAAACGGCCTGGATTTGCCCGCAGGCAAGGCAGTGAGCCTTGCACCGGGCGGGTTTCATGTGATGTTGATGGACCTGAAGGCCGCCTTGCCCAAAGACAGCAGCATCCCGCTGACGCTCGTCTTCATGGATGCCAAAGGCGTCCAGAGCAAAGTCGAACTCAAGGTGCCGGTGTCAACGGCCAGCCCCAGCGGCATGGCCAACGAGCCGATGCACAAACATTGAGTGGCTGGCTGGCTGGATGCCCGGCAACGGCGCGCCCATGTCATGCGTGTGGGTTCGATTCGTGAACAGAAAAGGTAAATAATTAACATGGGTATTAATTATTTACCTTCGAAAAGTGATTTTTCCAAAATACTTAGTGTTTTCACGAGCTAAGTCACGTGAAATGGCTGTTATTAGCTATATATATTATAGCAAATAATTGCTTTCTTTGCCCCTTGCTTCATCGCATCCTTTACACGTTCGCACTGTGCATCACGGTTCGCCGAACTCGCGCAAGAAGCTGGCAAAACGCGGCTTACCGCTGGGCGTGAGGTCGCGGTAGCTGTAAGTCACGGTGCTGCCGACGGCTGGCGGGTTTTGCCGCTGCGCGTCGGTAAAGCCCGTACCGAGGCGAAAGCGCTGGCCGTCTTCCGTTTTTACATCCAGCGCGCCGAGCACGCCCTTGAATTTGCCTTTTCCGGGAACGTGAGCCACAACCTGGCCTTCCGCGTCCGCCACCTTTTTGAGTTTTAACAAGGCCGGATTGCGTCCGGTCACATAGGGCGCGTTGGCGAGGTGCAACATCAAACCTTCACCGCCTTGTGCCACGACGGACTCGAGGCGATCGCGCAGGGCAGTTTGCGTGGCTATTCGAAACTGTTCCACGCCGGCTACCTGAGGCGAGTTGATGCCGCGTACGATCAATTTGATGCGGGCCGCGCGTTCCGAAAAGTCGCCCGCGCCGCCGGGGAGCTCGAAGACCATGTAACGAACCTGCTCCCAATCCTGGTCAATCGGCTGTGTTTTGCGCACCATGCCAGACAAGATGTCGAACTTGCCGCGCCCCAGCCACAACTCGCCATCCAGGGGCGTTTTGGGCAATTTGGCCAAAAACCAGGCTGGGGCCGCCACGGTTCGGCCACTGCGAAACCTGAGTTGGCTGCCATCCCACAAAGCGCGCACGCCGTCGAGTTTTTCACTGATCAAATAACCCGTGGGCTTGAGCTGGGCGGGCGCATTGTGGGCCAGGAGAACATCGGCGCCGGTCTTCGCGAAAACGGGATTGACCGCCCAGAGGCCGAAAAAGGACAAAAATTGAAGGGAAAAACTGCGCCGGGAGACTTGGAAAATCGGGTTTTGCACGGGTTTGGACTTTTAGGATTGGATTGGATTGGATTTAATTGGGTCGATTCAGTACTGAATGTCAGCCGCAAGCGGGGTTTCAGGTGCGCCACGCAACGCAATCTGGGTTGGTTTTGGAGCGCAGACAAGCTTGTGCAGCATAAGCGCCAAGCGCGCGCTTGCCTTGAAACAACGGGCCTGATATACTGGAAGGCTTTTCGGAATTTGCCGAAAGACAGGCATTTTTCACGAATTTGCCTGAAAAGCTCAAGTCTGAGGCCCAAGTCTGGTCACAGATTTATTCCAGACGTTTAGGGACGTTTTTTCGTATTTTTCAATTATGCCAACCATCAACCAGCTAGTGCGTCAAGGCCGCGAGGTCGAGACCATTAAGTCGAAGAGCCCTGCCATGCAGAACTCTCCGCAGCGTCGCGGTGTGTGCACCCGTGTGTACACCACGACGCCCAAAAAGCCAAACTCGGCTTTGCGCAAGGTCGCCAAAGTGCGCCTGACGAATGGCTTTGAAGTCATTTCGTACATCGGCGGCGAAGGCCACAACCTGCAGGAACACAGCGTGGTGCTGGTTCGCGGCGGGCGCGTGAAGGACTTGCCCGGCGTGCGTTACCACATCGTGCGCGGTTCGCTCGATCTGCAAGGCGTGAAAGACCGCAAGCAGTCGCGCTCCAAATACGGCGCGAAGAAGCCAAAAGCCAAGTAAATTGGCCTGAACCAAAAGCCAAGTAACACTGGTTTTGTCCATTTAACAGGTGCTGTTTCCCGCGTGGCGCGGTGCAACAGCGTAGTGACCCAATCCCGGGTCGAGTAAGTGAGAAGTCTGAATGGCTCTCGCGGTGTTTGCAAAAACGCCAACTGAAGCAAAGAGGTGAAAACATGCCACGTCGTCGCGAAGTCCCTAAACGTGAAATCCTGCCGGATCCCAAATTCGGCAATGTCGAGCTGTCCAAATTCA
>JANNEZ010000033.1:0-2893 GCA_031379255.1 Rhodoferax sp.
GCCTCCTGGCATGTGCAGCAACGCGCCGAGCAGGCGGGTTGCGTGGGCGTGCTCGAAGTGCCGTTTGATCCGCTGCAGATCATGGATCTGCTGCGCAAGGTCTAGGAGCCTGGGCCGGGGAATCAACTTCGCAGGCTGGGCCGGTTGTCCAGTTTGCCGGCCAGACTGGCTTGCACCGGCCAGGGTGTGCCACACAGCCGCGCCGCCAGCAACTCGGCGCACAACACACTCCAGGTGAGGCCGCGCGCGCCAAAACCCGTGTTGAGCCACAGGCCGGGCACACCGTCTTGAGCCTGGCCCACGAGGGGCAAGCGGTCGGCGGTGGTGCAGCGCGCATTTCTCCAGGACATCACCGTTTGGGCATCAAACCGGGCCCGCAAGGCCGCCGCAGCGCCGGGCAACAATTGGCCCAGCTGCGCGAGATTGAAAGCGTGCGCGGCGCCAATGTCCAGCGCCCGGTCGCCGTCTTCAAATGTGGAGCCTGTCAACCACGCGGCGCCGCCGGGCATCGGCAGCCCGGTCGCCAGATACCCGTTGCCGTTGACGGAAAACGAGGGCGTCCAGGCCTCATCGCGCGGCTGCTGCAGGCCCCACGACACCTGGCCCGGTACGCTGGTGAGCCGGGGCACGGGCAGGGCCTCGCTTGCCGCGCCCTGCGGGCGAAACCTCGAGTTGCGCAGAATTTGGCGGCAACCTGCCGCCGCCGCCAAAATCACCGCCGGCGATGTGGCAATCTCGACACCGTGCGTGTTCAAGACCTGCCATTCGCCACCCGCAGCGCCACGACCTGCCGCTGCATCGTGCCAGGCCAGGCTGGCCACCTCCGAGCCACCGCTGAACGTGATGCCGGGTTGCGCCAGCCAGGCTTTGACCAGGGCAGCAGGTTTGACCCAGGCGCCGCCTGTCTGATATTTCGGCGCTGCGCCGGGCTTGAGCGTCAACACACCGGTGTCATCCCATTCCTGCCCACGCACGAGCCAGCGCCGGGCCTCGGCGGTGGTCATTTGCAATCCGGCACGCAACAAGCGTGAGCGCGGGTTGTCGTTGGCGGAGGGGTGCGCCACCATCAAACCCGCAGGCAGGCTGGATGCGCCCATGGCAGGGTGCAAAGCGGCGTCCAGCACGTGAACCGCCCAACCCCGCGCGGCCAGCGCGTGCGCCGTGCTGGCACCGGCCAGACCCGCGCCAATAACGATGCAGCGGCGCGGGTGCCCGATTGCCAACCGGGGATCCGCAGGCGTTTTTTTGGGGTTCCAGATCGGGTTGTAATGGCCCGACCAGGCCATGCCCCGGCCCGACGGGTTTGCGATCGGATGCAGCTCGAAACCTTGAGCCGCCAGCGCCTTGCGGGCCGGCTCAACCAGCGATTCGACAAAAAGCCGTGTGCCCCGACGGCAACAACGTGCCAATAGTTTGGCGGTCCAAGGCGTGCATTCCGGGCCGTTGAAGGAAGGCAACACAAGCGCGTCGGCCATGACCCGCAATTCCCGCAGCGCCGCGTTGAGCTCGCCGCTGACTTGCGTCAGCACTGCACGGCCTTCGCCACCGCCCGCTGCGGCATCGAAGGCTTGTGGGTCGAAACGCACGGAAACATCCGGCCCAGATAGGGGGGCGGACGGCACTATTGAGACGTAATCCAGGCGGCGAGGGCGCTTTGAATCTGCGCGCCAGGCGGCCAGCGTGTCGAGCCAGCGGTGGTTGCCACCCGGAGATGCGTCGAGCACCTGCCAGTCGGCCTGACCGGCCCATGCCGCCAGCAATCCGGTCACGCTGTCAAAACGCTATCGTCAGGGCGCCGGCGGCACGTAACCTGCGGCGGCGTCTGCCCCGGAGCCGAAGAAATGGTTTTCCATTTGCCGCGCCAGGTATTGGCGGGCACGGGCATCGGCCAGATTGAGGCGGTTTTCGTTGACCAGCATAGTCTGGTGCTTGAGCCAGGCAGCCCACGCCTCTTTGCTGACGCTTTGCCAGATGCGTTTTCCAAGCTCGCCGGGATACGGCGCAAAATCCAGCCCTTCGGCTTCTTTTCCGAGCTTGATGCAGTTGACGGTACGGGCCATGGGTGCCTTTTTGAATTCCAGAATGGATTGATTATCGTAGCGGCGGCGCGAGGCGGCCGCGCGGTCGGGTGCATTCCGCGATAAAATACGGCTTAGTCCACTTTTCGAGAGCCCGGCCAATGTCTAGAGCTGAAGCAAAAACCGCCGTCCTTCCGGACGGTTTGCGTTACAAATCCAAAGTGTCTGGTTCCCCATTTGCCGCCGCAGCATCGTTCGGCGGCGCGACCATGTCGTGTTTCATGTGCGGCAAACACCGCGCCCGTTCCCTGATGGGCACCCGCAAGGTGCTGGGCAAGGCGCAAGCCGTTTGTTCGCCGTCCTGCAAAGAGCTCGACGCCCAACTCGCCAAAAATTAAGTCCGGCTTTCATGGACGAAAACGCCAAGTTTCTGGCGGGTTTGAAGGTACGCCGTGAAGTGTTGGGTGCGCAATACGTCGACAACGTGATGGCGCAGGCCGACGATTTCACCCAAGATTTGCAACAGTTCGTTACCGAACACGCCTGGGGCGCGGTCTGGACACGCGATGGGCTGGACCGCAAAACCCGAAGTTTTCTGAACCTCGCCATGCTCACGGCCCTGAACCGGCCGGCTGAGCTCAAATTGCACGTTCGCGGGGCCATCAACAACGGCATCACGCGCGACGAGATGAAAGAAGTGTTTCTGCAGGCTGCCGTTTATTGCGGCGCGCCCGCTGGCATTGAAGCCTTCAAGGTGGCCAAACAGGTCTTTGCGGAAGATGACAAACCGGTGCCCTGAGCACCGGTCAAAGCGCTGTCAAAACGCTGTCTCCTGCCATCCATCAAACCCAAGTTTGATGCACCACAAACCGTGC
>JANNEZ010000035.1:0-3333 GCA_031379255.1 Rhodoferax sp.
CGATGTTCGGCTTTGCCGTGACCTGCTCGGGTGGCGATTACAAAGTGGTTGAAGGTTTGCCGGTGGACGAATTCAGCCAGGCCGCCATCAACAAGACCCTCAAGGAACTGCAGGAAGAACAGGCGGGCGTCTCCCACCTCCTCTGATATGCACCCCCGGCAAGTCCTCCTTGGCGCGCAGGCAGCATCCGGTTTGCTGCCGGTCTGTGACCACTACAGCGGCGTCGAAGCTCGTATGGTCAAGAGTCTGGGCTTGCAGGCGCAGATGGCGCAGGAGTTCGGCCGCTGTGTGTTTGATGTGTCCCTCGATTGTGAAGACGGCGCGCCCGTGGGGGCCGAGGCCGTGCACGCGAAGATGGTGGTGAGCCTCGCCAATCAAGCGGTCAACGACCATCAAAAGCTGCCGGATCGCCATCCGGCCGCGGCACCGCGCATCGCCGCACGGGTTCACCCGGTCGATCACCCGGCTTTTCACAATGACATCCAGACGCTGGTGGAGTGTGCGGGCGAGGTCTGGTGCCACCTGATGATCCCGAAGGTGGAGTCGGTGGCCGATATTGAGCTCGCCGTCAAAGCCATAGACCAGGCGGCCACGAAACTCAAACGTTCCACGCCAATCCCGCTGCATGCGTTGATTGAATCCGCCAACGCCGTGCAAAATGCCTTCGCCATTGCCGCGCATCCGCGCGTCCAGTCGCTGAGTTTTGGCATGATGGATTTTGTTTCCAGCCACGGCGGCGCGATTCCGGCTTCGGCACTCGACGTGGTGTCCAGCGCCGGCAAATTGGGCCAGTTTGAGCACCCGTTGATTACGCGGGCCAAGCTGGAAATTTCAAGCGCCTGCCATGCTTCGGGCAAGGTGCCGTCGCACAGTGTGATCACTGAATTTTCCGACATGAACGCCATGAAAACGGCTGCTTTGAGGGCGTCGCGGGAGTTTGGCTTCACCCGCATGTGGAGCATCCACCCGAGCCAGATCCGCCCGATCCTCGAAGCGCTGGCGCCCGCATCCGGGGAAATTGAGGAAGCTGCCGACATTGTGGTCGCGGCCGAAAAAGCGCAATGGGCCCCCATCAACGCCGCCGGCCGCCTGCACGACCGCGCCAGTTACCGCTATTTTTGGCAGGTGCTGGAGCGGGCGGGCCAGACCGGCCGGCCGATGCCGGCGTCGGTGCAGAAATATTTCAGCACCCAAACCTTGTGACCCGAGCCGCCATGACGCCAAAAAACTGCCTCAGAAGCGCAACCTTTGCGGTGGTGGCGCTGCTGGCCGCCGTGGGCGGCGTTGCGCAGGGGCAAACCAGCCGCAAGGAGATCAGGAGCAAATCCCCGCAGATTGCCGCTGCGGTCACTGCTGCAGACGCGGCCCTGACGCCTGGCGAACTGGCCATTGCGGAACGTGTCCTCGTGGGTCTTTTGCCGTGCGAGCTGGGGCAGTCGATCACCATCACGCCTGACGCCAAATCGCCGGGTTATTTTGATGTGTCCACAAAAGGCAAAAAATACCGCATGTTCCCGGTGGAAACCTCAACGGGTGCCGTGCGCCTCGAAGACAAAAAGGCCGGCGCGGTGTGGATACAGGTGTCCAACAAATCCATGTTGATGGACCACAAGGTCGGGCAGCGTCTGGCCGACGAATGCATGAGTCCGGCGCAGGCAGCGGTGGCCCAGGCGCTGGCAAAAACGCCTGGACGCAGCTTTATGGATGCGCCGCAAGCGGCTGCCAGCGCCCCTGCCGCCAGCGAGCCAGCCGCCAGCGCGCCGGCGACGCGTTAGAACCGTTTGTCGAAAAATTTTATGATTGGCGCGAGCCGATTTTGATGATGAAGAAGGAGTGAAACCATGAGCAATGAATTTTTAAGCACCTACCGCGCCCACGCCGCTGAACGCGCCGCCCTGGGCATTCCTCCCTTGCCCCTGTCGGCCAAACAAACCGGCGAAGTCATCGAGCTTCTCAAAAACCCGCCAGAGGGCGAAGAGGGAACGCTGGTTGAACTCATTACCCACCGGGTGCCCGCCGGTGTGGACGATGCCGCCAAAGTCAAGGCCAGTTACCTCGCTGCTGTGGCGCATGGTTCTGAGGCCTGCAGTCTGCTGTCGCGCGAAAAGGCCACGCAGCTGCTGGGCACCATGCTGGGCGGTTACAACATCAGCCCGCTGGTTGATTTGCTCGGTGACAAGAGCGCGGCGGTGGCGCAGGTTGCAGCCGATGGCCTGAAGAAAACCTTGCTCATGTTCGACCAGTTCCATGACGTGAAAGACAAGGCCGACCACGGCAACGGCTTTGCCAAAGCCGTGCTGCAAAGCTGGGCCGACGCCGAATGGTTCACCAGCCGGCCTGAAGTGCCCCAATCGATCAAACTCAGCGTGTTCAAGGTGCCCGGCGAGATCAACACCGACGACCTCTCGCCCGCGCCCGACGCCTTCAGCCGCCCCGACATCCCGATGCACGCGCTGGCGATGCACAAAAACCCGCGCGCGGGCCTTCATCCCGCTGCGGCGCCTGAAGAAGAAGGCAAACGCGGCCCGGTCAAGTTCATCAACGACCTCAAAGCCAAAGGCCATCTGGTGGCGTACGTGGGCGACGTTGTCGGCACCGGTTCGAGCCGCAAGTCGGCCACCAATTCGGTGTTGTGGTGGACGGGCGAAGACATTCCGTTTGTGCCGAACAAGCGGTTTGGCGGCGTTTGCCTGGGTGGCAAGATCGCGCCGATTTTCTACAACACCATGGAAGACTCTGGCGCATTGCCGATTGAGTTGGACGTGGACCAGATGGCCATGGGCGACGTGATCGAGCTGCGCCCCTACGAAGGCAAAGCGCTCAAAGACGGCAAGGTCATAGCCGGGTTTAAGGTGAAAAGCGAGGTCTTGTTTGACGAGGTGCGCGCTGGCGGCCGCATTCCGCTGATCATCGGCCGTGGCCTCACCGCCAAGGCGCGCGAGGCGTTGGGGCTGCCAGTTTCCGCATTGTTCCGGCTGCCAAGCAACCCGGTCGATACCCACAAAGGGTTCACGCTGGCGCAAAAAATGGTCGGCCGCGCGGTGGGCTTGCCTGTCGTCAACGGCAACCAGCAAGGGGTGCGCCCTGGCACTTATTGCGAGCCGAAGATGACGTCCGTCGGCTCCCAGGACACCACCGGCCCCATGACCCGCGACGAGCTCAAAGATTTGGCCTGCCTGGGCTTCAGCTCAGACCTGGTGATGCAATCGTTCTGCCACACGGCGGCTTACCCCAAACCGGTAGACGTGAAAATGCACCACGAGTTGCCCGAGTTCATCAGCAACCGCGGCGGCATCAGCCTGCGCCCGGGCGACGGCATCATCCACAGTTGGC
>JANNEZ010000043.1:0-1933 GCA_031379255.1 Rhodoferax sp.
CGATTTCCTTTTGAAGTGCCTGGGTGCTTGTCATGCTGGCTCCTTGGTTGGAAATTACTGTACTACGCACTGGGCGACTTCGCACGCCGCTTCGCTTTCGGTTTGTCAACCGGCAGCAGGCTGGTGTACTTCTGGTACAGCCCAAACAAATACGCCACGCGCTCGGCGATGCCGGGGAAATAATCCATCGCTTGCGTCAGCGCCTTGTTGAGGTCTTTGCCGCGCGACTTGTGCTCGACCAGCAACATGCCGGGCCAGAACAAATCGATGTAGCCATCGAACTTGGCGTCATGCCCCGGCAGCTTTTTGACGGCGTGCTCAAAACTGGCCACGCGCTTGTTGGTGATACCGAAGATTTCGAAAAAGTCGATCCAGAACGGTTTGGCCTCGCTCTTTTCGTTTTTGGCATCTGCCCAGGTGCGACTGAACGTCAAAGCGCGGGATTTGATTTCGTTCCAGCTTAGGGGCATACTTCAGTTTGTTTTTATTTTATAAATTATTTTGATTGTTTTTTATTCATTTATACTATATTTTTTGTATCATAAAAATAAGCATTTACGTGACTTAATTTGATATTTAATTGTATTCAATGTTTGGATTTTATTTACTCTTTTAAATCAATTGAAAACCGCTTATCGCAACTGCCCAAGCCAGGCGCCCAACTCACCCACGGCGGCCTGGGTCGCCGCAGACAGGGCGCGCACGCCGCCTGGCGCGTCGGCCGAGGGCGCGGGGCGCTGCGCGGTGATCCAGCGCTGGCCGATCAGGCGGTCTCCTTGAGGGGAGGGCTGGCTCACGCTGGCGCGCAGGCGCACCAGGCCGCTGCTGGCGGTGGGGGTTTCAAAGACTTGGCTGAATTCCTCCAGCTCAAGCCGCACCTGCCACGGCGCGGCGGCGCCGGCCAAACTCTCGCCCGTCGCCAAAATGGGCCGTGTGGCAGCCAGTTGGGTGCGCGCCTGCTGGCGCAACAACTGCGCGGGCGGCATGCTCCAGCGCGCCTGGGCATAGGGGTGCAGGGCTTGCGCGTCGGCGTAAGCGAGGCGGTACAGCAGCGCGGTGCCGTCCAGCGCAGCGCTGAATTCGACCTCCAGCAGCACCAGCGCAGGCAGGTTTTGCGCTGTGTTGGCCGGTGTGGCAAGCGCGGCGCCCGGGCCGAAGTCGTAGCTGGTGGAGGGGCGCGGTTTGTCGGGCAGGGCGCAGGCGCTCAACACCAAAACAGTGGACACCCGCAAAACGGACAACACGAGCAGGCTTTTCCCCGCAGAGTGACCGCCATTCGCTGCTTTTTTGATCACCATCGTCATGCGTTTTCCAGTCATCGTCCAGTGGGTTCCAGTGGGCATCAGGGTTTGGCGGACGGTTGTGAGAAACCCGCTTCTCCCGGACCGGGCAGCTGGGAGCCGCTGCCGAAGATCAGCGCCTGCGGGTTGTCGTTCAGCGTGGCAGCGCTTTTGCCAACCTGCCGCAGCGCGCGGGCGGCGTCGTCCGAGGTGCGATTCAGGCGCGGCAGGGTGTTGGCAGTGACACTTTGGCCCAGCTGGGTCAAGGCGTCGGCGCCCTGGCCTAGTTTGTCCAGCGCGCCACCGGGTTGGCTCAAGACTTTCGCCGCCTGCCGGAATTCAGCCGCAGCGCCTTTGGCTTCGTCGGCGGTGGCGCCAATTCGGTCGGACGCGCCCTGCAGGTTTTTCAGGGTCACGGTCATGTCGTCCACCAGTTTGGGCAGGTTCATTTTTTCCGGGCCAAACTGGAAGTCCATGACGCGGTTGGCGTTGCCGGAAAACTGTTGCAAGGCACTGGCCGCGTGGCCGAAACCCTTGGCCGACTGGCTCACGTCGCGGGCGGTTTTGCCGATCTCCTCAATCGCGGCAAACAGGGTTTTCTGGCGCTCGGCGTCCAGCAGCAGGTTGACGCGGCGGCTGGTTTCCTCCAGTTG
>JANNEZ010000053.1:0-7013 GCA_031379255.1 Rhodoferax sp.
AACGTCGAATACCCATGCCAAATGGAGGTGCTTTTGGCTTTTTCAAGGGGTATGCGGTGTCATTGGAGGTGGCTGGATGACATCGCTTCGCTCGATGACTTTGCCGCTTGGCGGCTTCAATGACGAAATGATGCGATGACAAATGACAAATGACAAATGACAAGGGTCTTCCGTCATGCCGCGAAGCGCAGTCATTCATGCCGCAACGCGGCGAAGTCATCCTTCATGGGGCTAAAGCCGCGCCGACATTATCGGACGCCCAACAGTTCCACGTCAAACTTCAAGGTGGCGTTGGGCGGAATTGCGCCGCCCGCGCCACGTGCGCCGTAACCCAACGCGGCCGGGATGATGAGGGTGCGCGCGCCGCCCACTTTCATGCCAGCGACACCTTCGTCCCAGCCTTTGATGACCATGCCGGCGCCCAGTGAAAACACAAACGGATCACCCCGGTCTTTGCTGGAGTCGAATTTTTTGCCCTGCACGCCGTCGTTGTAAAGCCAACCGGTGTAATGCACAGTGACGCTTTGGCCAGATTTAGCCTCGTCGCCGGAGCCGATCTGGGTGTCTTCGTATTGCAGGCCGGAAGGGGTTGTCGTCATGTTTATTCCTTGAATTTTATGATAAATATTGATTTAAAATTAAACAAATTTAATACTTTTAACATAGCAAACTATTAAATTATTTCGTGACTTTAATGCTTAAAAAGTCTCTAATATTAATTGTAATTTAAATATATTAGAGAAAACTGCCGACCGACAGCTGCAGCCACTTCGCGCAGCGCGCAACAAAGTGCGCAATTATGCCAGCAGACCCTGGCGCGCCAGGTCCCGCATCAGGGCACTTGCGCCATAGGTCCAGGGCGCGATTTTGTCGGTGGTGTTGACACGGTTTACCAGGCAGCCCAGGCTCTGGGTAGAAACACTGACCACATCGCCGACCACGTGGGTGAACCCTTCACCGGCAGGGCGCCCGGGGATCGGGCGGTCTTGTGTGGGCGCGAACATGGTGCCCAGAAACAGCATGAAGCCGTCCGGGTACTGGTGGTTGCGGTTGATCGCCTGGCCTACCAGATCTTCCGGAGTGCGGCTGATCTTGCCGATGGCGCTGTTGCCGGTCATGACAAAACCGTCCGGCCCTTCAACCTTCACGGCCAGGTCGCAGGTTCGCACGGTATCCAGCGTGAAGTGTTCGTCAAACAAACGGATGAAGGGCCCGATGCCGGTTGAGGCGTTGTTGTCTTTGGCCTTGCCCAGGAGCAGTGCGCTGCGGCCTTCAAAGTCGCGCAGGTTGACGTCGTTGCCCAGGCTCGCGCCCATGATCTTGCCTTGGCTGTTGACGGCCAACACGATTTCTGGCTCGGGGTTGTTCCAGTGCGATTGGGGATGGATGCCCACCTCGGAGCCCACGCCCACGGCACTCATGGGTTGTGACTTGGTGAAAATTTCGGCGTCCGGCCCGATGCCGACTTCCAGGTATTGCGACCACATGTTTTGCGCTATCAGCACCTCTTTGAGCTTTGCCGCCTCGACCGAGCCCGGCACGACTTTGCCCAGGTTGTCGCCGATCACCGCCACCACGGCCTGGCGCGCGGCGTCGGCCTTGGTTGGGTCGCCTTTGGCCTGTTCTTCGATCACACGCTCCAGCATGGAGGAGACGAACGTCACGCCGGCCGCCTTGATGGCCTGCAGGTCGCACGGCGCCATCAACCAGGGCAGGGCGGGGCTGCGCGCGTTATGGGCCGAGTTGGCGAGCACGACGGCCGTGTCGCCGAGTTTTACCCCGGCGAAAGCCTGTACGCGCGCGGCCGCATGGCCCATCTCAAGCAATTGGCTGCACGTCGCGGCAAGGCCAGACACATCCACAACCGTGTCTTCGCTTACCCGCACCAGAACTGCGCCACGACCCTCGACCCAGGCGCGGCCAATGAGGGTGGCGGTTTGGGCATCTTCGGGCAGGATGTGGGTGGGTGAAAGGAGGTGTTTCATGGCATGGAGAAAGAGCATAAAAAAAAGGACAGCCAGGCTGTCCTTTTGATTGTCGCCCGGAACGCCCGGGCGCCGCACAGGCGCGGTTTATTTGGTCTTTTTGGCCTGGCTATTGGTCCACTTGACGGAGAACGCCTGCAGGTCGGACATGCGTTTCATCAGGTCGGCGCCGGCGCTGGTGAGGGTGTAGCCCTCGCTGCCATGGGTCATCAAAGTGGCCTCGCGCAGCTCCTTGATGCGGGTGTTCAGGGTGTTGGGCGTGATACCGCCCACGCTGTCTTGCAGCAGGCGGAAGGTTTGCGGATGGCCGTCCTTGAGCGCCCACATGACACGGATGGCGTAGCGTGATTCCAGCAAACTCAGGAGTTGATGGATGGAGACGTTGTCTTTGGAACTCATGGATTCAAACTCCTCATTGCATTGTCAGGTTGCCCCGGTGGGCGAATTGGGTAACGTTCAGAAACTATAGCGCAATATTCGAATCGCTACAACATTCATAGCTGTAAACCCTGCAAATGCTGGAAAAAATGGCACAAAAAGACACAGAAAAAGGACAAATGCCCGGGGAAAGCCCGCCAGATCTGGGCTTCGGGCCGGATCAAAGGTAGATTTTGCGCAACAGCCGCAGCAGTGTTTTTGTCTCGGCGGCCTTCAGTTTTGCCGTCGCCCTGCGCTCAAGCTGTGTGGCGGTGGGTTCGGCGGCGCGCATCAGCGCGAGGCCGCCCTCACTGGGGTGCAGGGCCAGCGCGCGCCGGTCGCTCGGATGGGGCCGGCGTTCGATCAGCCCGCGTTTTTGCAGCGTGTTGACCATGCCAACCAGGTTGGGCGGCAAAAGGCCCAGGGCCGCGCAAAGCTGGCGCGAGGTGATGCCAGGGTTGTGCACGATCAGCGACATCACCGAGAAATCGACAGGCCGCAAGCCGTACGGCGCCATCACGACCAGAAAGTGCTCGATCACCGCCAGCGCAGCGCGCCGGGCGTTGTAGCCCATCAGGCTTTCCAGGTAACTGGTGTCTACGGTCTGGACTGCAAGCTGTGCCGCAGGCGGCCTCGCCATCAGGCCACTGCTGCGGCTTGTTGGGCCGCTGCATTCAGGCGTTGCCCGATGATCTGGCCGCGCATGTCAAATTCCGGCAACACCCAGTGGCGCAAGGCGGCTTCGGGGGCCGTCCACCGGCTGGCCGGCGCATCCGCTGAAAGCACGGCAGGCGCTGCGCTTTGAATTTTTGCCCAGGCCCATCCCAGCAGCGCCAGCGCAAGGGCGCGCAAATAGTCATCCGCCACCCAATACGGCAGGGCGCTTTCTGTTTTGGCGGCTTCGCAAAGACGCGCGGTCAAAGCCTGAAGCGCTGCAAAACGTTGAATGACGCTGGCCGTCTGCGCATGCTTGGGATCAAGTTCCGACGCAATGCCGTCCAGCATGGCGGCCAGCCCGGCGCCGCCATCGGCCATGACTTTGCGCGCCAGCAGATCGATGGCCTGGATTTCATTGGTGCCTTCGTAAATCATGGCCACGCGCGAGTCGCGCACGATCTGCTCAATGCCCCATTCGCGCACATAGCCGTGGCCGCCAAACACTTGCAGGCATTCACTCGCGCCGTAAAACGCCTGCTGCGTCATTGCCGCCTTGAGCACCGGCGTCACCAGGGCGCACCAGCCTTGCGCGTTGTCGCGCCGCGCCGCGTCCGGGTGGTGCCGCGCCATGTCCAGCTCGATGGCGGTGCGGTAGGCCAGCACCCGGCCGCCGTCGATCCAGCAGCGCTGCGTGTCCAGAATGCGGCGCATGGCGGGGTGGCCGGCGATCAAATCGGCATCCTGGCCCGCATTTCGGGGCCCCGGCGCGCGCATCTGGCGGCGCTCGCGTGAATAGGCATCGGCCTTTTGCCATGCGGCTTCAAGCAGGCCCACGCCCTGCAGCGCCACATGCAGGCGCGCGGCGTTCATCATCACAAACATGGCCTGCAAGCCGCGGTTGGGCTCGCCAATCAGCCAGGCGGTGGCTTCGTCAAAACGCATCACGCAGGTGGGGCTGCCATGCAGGCCCATTTTTTCTTCGATGCGGTCGCAGTGGATCGCGTTGCGCTGCGCCGGCGCGGCATGCGCTGGCCCGGGCAGCAGCTTGGGCGCCAGAAACAGCGACAGGCCTTTGGGTCCGGCGGGCGCATCGGGCAGGCGCGCCAGCACCAGGTGCACGATGTTGGCGCTGAGGTCATGTTCGCCGCCCGAGATGAATATCTTGGTGCCGCTGACCCGGTAGCTGCCATCGGCCTGGGCCTTTGCCTTGGTGCGCGCCAGGCCCAGGTCGCTGCCGGCATGCGGCTCAGTCAGGCACATGGTGGCCAGCCATTCGCCGGTGGCGATTTTGCCAAGGTAGGCGGCTTTCAGCGCGTCGCTGCCATGGTGCCGGATGCATTCATAGGCGCCGTGCAGCAGGCCGGGCGCCATGGTCCAGCCATGGTTGGCCGCGCTGAGCATTTCAAACAGCGCGGCTTCCAGAATCGCGGGCAGACCTTGCCCGCCATCTTCGGGGGCGCAGGCCAGCGCCGGCCAGCCCGATTGCCAGAACGACTGGTAGGCGGCGCTGAAACCGGGCGGTGTGGTGACCTGCCCGTTGGCCCAGGTGCAACCGGTTTCATCGCCCGCGCGGTTCAGCGGCGCAATTTCCTGGGCGACAAACTTGCCGGCTTCATCCAGCACCTGGCGCATCAGGTCGGCGTCGGTGTCGGCAAAGGGCGCCAGCGTTTGCAACTGCTCGGCCCCCTTGAGCACCTTGAAAAACACGTGCCCGATGTCGGCCAGGTTTGGCTGATAGTCCATGTGGAAATCTGCCCTTTATTTGTCTATTGGCAACTGAAGCTGGCGGCGTCTTCGGGGTTGCCCTGGCCCTTGTAATGCGCGTATTGCGGGTACGGACACAAGGGACGGCTGCGTCCGGGAAAGACCACCGTGCCCCGGGCGACGATCTGCTTGGGCGCTTCGCCTTTCTCAACCCAATCGACCATCGCCTGCAAGCCGTCCCAGGCGTCGGTGGCTGCGCCGCCCTGGCAGTGGCCCATGCCGGGGATCAGGAAGAGCCGGGCGAAGTCGGGCGTGCCTGCGCCGTTTTGCGCGCTGAGCCGCTGGTAGTAGTCAAGGGCTTCATGCGGCGAAAAGATCGGGTCGGCCATGCCGTGGGCGATCAGCAGTTTTCCGCCACGGGCTTTGTAGGCGGCGAGTTGGGCGTCTTTGGCGGTATCAAAAATCCAGGAGTGCGCGCTCATGCGGGCCGGATCTTTGTCGAAGTCGAACTTCATGATGTCCAGCGATCTGTCAGGCGGCGTGATGAAGTAGCCCTGAAGCGCATCCTGCATCAGGAACACGTGACGCGAATTGGGCGCGGCTGTGGTGGACGTGCCGAGTTTCCAGCCGCGCCAGTCGTTGCGCGGGTGGCCCACACCGGCGTCATACGGCCAACTGAAATACAGGGCCTTGCCCGATGAGTCCCTCGCGCCTTCAAACACTTTCTTGACCGCAGTAACTTGCCCGGCGGACAGGCAACTGGCTTCTTTGGCGCCTTTGCATTGCAGCGCCGCCGGATCGAACTTGCAGGCTGCCGGGTTGGAGACCAGGCCGTCTTTGAGGCCGTCGTGGGCATCGCAGGCGTCCAGAATGCCATCGCCCAAGACCTTGAGATCGCCATCGGAAAGGGCCTGGCTCAGCACCGGTTTTCCGTCTGCGCCAGCGGGCGCGATGGCCTGCAGGGCTTGGCTGTCCCACGCGGCAGCGACGGTTGCGCCGCTGGAAACGCGCATGGCAGGGGCCATGGCGATGACGCCGTCAAAGTAGCTGGGGAAACGTTGGGTGAACATCATCGCCTGGCGGCCGCCGCCGGAACAGCCAATGAAGTAGGACTTGTCCGGCCCCTTGCTGTAAAAGTTGCGGATGATGTCTTTGGCGGTGACGGCGACACGGTCGTGCGCGTTGTAGGCGTTGTCAGTGCGGGCAATCGGGTCAAAGCCAAAGTCTGCGGTGGGGCCCTGGTGGCCGGCGTCTGTCGTCACAACGGCAAAACCCTTGTTCAACGCAAACACGGGCGAGGCCTGCGGGCCAATGGCTGGGCGGATCACACCGTCATTGCCGCCGCCGCCCTGGTACAAAAAGCGCCCGTTCCAGTTGGTGGGCAGGCGCATCTCGAAACCGATGAAGTAGGGCTTGCTGTCTTGCCCCACGCGCTCGTTCATGCGCCCGCTCACGCGGCAATGCGCGGCGAGCATGGGGCCGGCGGTGGCGCCGGGCGGGCGCACGGTGTCGCCTGCGACCAGTTCGGTTGTGAGTTTGACCCCCGGCGCTGCGCCAACCGCTTTGGCGGCCAGTGCGGCGCAATCAGGGGTTTGCGCGGCTGCAGACACAGCCACGGCCATCAGCGAAAGCGTAAGGAGGGTTTTCATCCCACGATCCCTGTGTATCAAGTTGGTTAAACCGTTCATTACTTGCAGCTGAAATTGCCGGCATCCTCCACATCACCGCTGCCGTTGTAGCGTGCCACTTGGGGGTAGGGGCACAAGGGGCGGGTGCGCGTGGGTGACCATTCCTTGGGCACATCGGCATTGGCGCCAGCGGTGTTGCCCGGGCCACGGGCGCCGGCGAAGAGCTGGCTGGGCGCGTCGCCCTGTTCCACCCATTTCACCAGCGCCGAGAGACCGTCAAAACGGTCGGTGGACGGGCCGCCGCTGCAATGCGCCATGCCCGGCACCGGGAAATAGCGCGAGAAATCGGCCGCGCGGCCACCCTGCGCATTGTTCAGGCGATCCCACCAGGCGGCGGTGTCATTGGCCGAAAAGATGGCATCACCCACACCGTGGTACATAAGCATCTTCGCGCCGCGCGACCGCAAGGCGGCCAGATTGACGGGGTTTTCCTTACCCGGTGGGGTAATGACCGTATCGGCTGATTCGGTGAAGGGTGCCGCCACGGCATAAATGGCTTTGTAGGCTTCGTCCAGATCAATGCTGGAAAGCCCCGCGATGTTGCGCGCCGGGCTCATGAAAA
>JANNEZ010000068.1:0-5335 GCA_031379255.1 Rhodoferax sp.
GTCGTTGTGCGAGGGCAGCACGAGCATGTCGTCGGGCACCTGGCGCTTGATTTTTTCGATGGACTCCAACCATTCGCGCATTGGGTCGGCGTCGGGCTCGGTGGGGTGCACCGAGACGTTGCTGGAGATTTTGGGCAACACCTGGTCGCCCGAGATCAGCAGCTTCAAATCGGGGCAATAAAAACACGCGTGTTCGGGGGAATGGCCGTTGCCGACGATGACGCGCCAGGTATGCTCGCCAATGCGGAGCTCTTCGCCGTCCACGATGCGCCGGTAACTCTGCGGCAGCGCAAAGATGCGTTTGCCGAAGTTGCCGAACTTCGCCTGGTAGACCTCGATGGCGGCGTCGCTCCAGCCTGCACGGTGGAAAAAATTGACGCCGTCCACCGGCGCCTCGCGCCCGGTGTCGGCGGTGAGCACGCGGCAGTTGAGGTATTCGAGTTGCGTCATCCACAGCCGACAGTCGAATTTTTTGACCAACCAGCCGGCCGCGCCGATGTGGTCAGGGTGCATGTGCGTGATCAACACACGCGTGAGCGGGCCCTGGCCCTGCGACGACGCAAACAGCGCGCGCCAGGCGGCCACGGTTTCGTCGGTGTGCAGGCCGCAGTCCACCACAGCCCAGCCGCTGGCAGAGCTGTCGCCGTCTTGCAAGCCCCAAACGTTGATGTGGTCCAGCCGCCCCGGCATGGGCATACGCATCCAGACCACGCCGGGCGCCAATTCGATGGATTTGCCGGGCTCGGGTGGCGCCGGGTACGGGTAGACCAAGGTGGGCTTTTCAAGCCGTTCGCGGCCAGACGCCGCAGGGTCGGTCTGCAATGACTGGTCAGGGGAAGCAAATGTCATGGCGCCGGATATCACCTGGGATGGAAATGGTGCCGATTGTCGGAGTCGAACTGACGACCTTCCGCTTACAAGGCGGGTGCTCTACCAACTGAGCTAAATCGGCACTGCGGGAATTCTACTTCCAGACGCACAAAAAAATGGCCGGTTTTGTACTTCAATGGGATGAAAAAAACCTCCTTCACCCGCTTGAGGGCGGGCCTTGGGCCGCCGGTCGGTTTGGGAGGATTGGGCGGCGGCGCGTCGCCGTCTGGCGGAGCGGCATGGGTGCCATTTTTGCCCTCAAGGGAATCGCCAATCAGCTGCACCACCTTGTGGCCGGCACCTGTGCCTGCGCCCGTCCCCGTGCCGGGGCGCACTTCCTGCACGGAGGCCAGCGCCGGCGACTGGCCTTCTGGCCGGGCAGCCGTGGGAACCGACATCGGGAAGGCCATGCCTTGCCCGTTCTCGCGGGCGTAGATGGCGATCACGCGGTTGATCGGCACCATGATCTCGCGCGCGGTGCCGGCGAAACGCGCCTTGAACTCGATGAACTCGTTGCCCAGTTTCAAGGAGCTGGTGGCGTCGAAGCTGATGTTGAGCACGATCTCGCCGTCTTTGACGTACTCGTTGGGCACGCGCACCGTGTCGTCAACCAGCACCGCGACATAGGGCGTGAAGCCGTTGTCGGTGCACCACTCGTACAGCGCCCGGATCAGATACGGGCGGGTGGAGGTGCTGTCTTTCGCGTCAAACATTGGGCGTATGGTAGCAATTCAGAGGCTGCGTTTTACGGAAGTTTTTGCGCCGGGCCGCCCCAAGCAAAAATGCGGCCCCCCGCCAAGCGAAGCGCAGGATTGCCGCTTGAGGGGGCAGGGAGCTACACGAAGTGAGCGACCGTGGGGGCTATTTTCTCATGACCTTCTCGGAGGGCGTGAGCGCTTCGATGTAAGCCGGGCGCGAGAAGATGCGCTCGGCGTATTTGAGCAGCGGCGCGGCGTTTTTGGAGAGGTCGATGCCGTAATAGTCGAGGCGCCACAACAAGGGTGCGATGGCCACGTCGAGCATGGAGAAATTGTCGCCCAGCATGAACTTGTTTTTGAGAAAAATCGGCGCCAGTTGCGTCAAACGGTCGCGGATGTGCGAACGCGCTTTTTCCAGCACTTTCTCGTTGGATTTCGCGGCGCGCGACTCGAGCGTGGAGACGTGTACAAACAGCTCCTTCTCGAAGTTGAGCAGAAACAGGCGCACACGCGCGCGGTCGACCGGGTCGCCGGGCATCAATTGCGGGTGGGGAAAGCGCTCGTCGATGTACTCGTTGATGATGTTCGACTCGTACAAAATCAAATCGCGCTCGACCAAAATCGGCACCTGGCCGTAGGGGTTCATCACGCTGATGTCTTCGGGCTTGTTGTAGAGATCAACGTCGCGGATTTCGAAGTCCATGCCCTTCTCGAACAGCACAAACCGGCAGCGGTGGGAAAACGGGCAGGTGGTGCCTGAATACAAGACCATCATGGTGGGGGACTCCTAAAAAAATGAAGAGTGGGCAGCCTGTTGGCCATCCCACTCTGAGGATCCCGGGCGCACTTTGCGCAACCGGGCAATCAAACAATGCTTACTTCACATTTTTCCAGTAGGCGGCATTGAGCCTCCAGGCGAAGACGGTGAAGATGCTCAAAAATATCAGCACCCATACGCCCACGCGCACACGCGAAGCTTGCCCAGGCTCACTTGCCCACTGAAGGAAACTCACGAGGTCGCCCACGGCCTGGTCGTACTCCACCGAGCTCATGGCGCCTGGCGTGACTTGTTGCCAGCCCTTGAACACCTTGACCTCGTGCCCGTGGTCCATGCTGGTGTCAAACAGCGGTTGGCGGTTGCCCTGAAGCTCCCACAGGGCATGCGGCATGGCAATGTTGGGATAGGCCAGGTTGTTCCAGCCCGTGGGTTTGGTGCTGTCGGGGTAATAACTGCGCAAGTAGGTATACAGGTAGTCCGCGCCGCTGCCCTGCCCTTGCGCGGAGCGCGAGCGGGTGATCAGCGAGAGGTCGGGCGGGTTCGCGCCAAACCACTCCTTGGCCTGTTTGGGGTCAATCGCCGCCTTCATGGTTTCACCGACTTTGTCGGTGGCGAAGAGCAGGTTGTCCTTGATCTGGCCTTCAGTGAGGCCGATGTCCTTGAGGCGGTTGTAACGCACATAGGCCGCCGAGTGGCAGTTCAGGCAGTAGTTGACGAACAGCTTGGCGCCGTTTTGCAGCGCGACCATGTCGTTGAGCTGGTCGGGCGCCTTGTCCCACTTGATGCCGCCGCCCGACGCGGCCAGCGCGCCGGTGCTTGCGCCGCCCAGCAGCGCCGCTGCGACGACTGCGCCGACTGCGCCGAGGAAATATTTCTTGAGGTTGCCTATGGTTTTCATTCTTGTTCTCCCGCGTTCAGTGCGCAGCAAAGGTCACGCGCGCCGGCACGGGTTTGGCCTCGCCAATCTGGCTCCACCACGGCATCAGGATGAAGAAGCCGAAGTAAAACAAGGTGCCGATTTGTGAGATGCGCTCGCCGGCATAAGACGGAGGTTGCGTGCCCAGGTAACCCAAAATAAAGAAATTGACCACGAAGATGGCGTACAGCCAGGAATGCCAGCTCGGACGGTAACGGATCGACTTGACCGGGCTGTAATCAAGCCAGGGCAGGAAGAACAGGATGATGCAGGCGCCGCCCATCACCACCACGCCCCAGAATTTGGCGTCGATCGCCAGCATCATCGCGGCAACCGCCAGGGCCGCCACCACCAGCACCGCCTTGAAGAACGCCGCCATTTTCAACTTGACCGCAGCCAGCACGGCGCCACCCACCACGCAGGCGATCAGTACATACATCATCTCGCTGGTGATGGCACGCAGCATCGAGTAATACGGCGTGAAATACCAGACTGGCGCGATGTGCGCAGGCGTTTGCAGCGGGTCAGCCGGAATGAAGTTGTTGTATTCGAGGAAATAACCACCGACTTCCGGCGCGAAAAACACAATCGCCGTGAACACCATCAGGAACAGGCTCACCGCAAAAATGTCGTGCACTGTGTAATACGGGTGGAACGGAATGCCGTCCAGCGGGATGCCGTTTTTGTCTTTGGTGGCCTTGATTTCCACGCCGTCCGGGTTGTTGGAACCCACGTCGTGCAGCGCCAGCAAATGCGCCACCACCAGACCCAGCAGCACCAGCGGCACGGCGATCACGTGGAAAGCGAAGAAACGGTTCAGCGTGGCGTCGCCCACCACGTAGTCGCCGCGGATCAGCAAGGCCAGATCAGGGCCGATGAAGGGGATCGCCGCAAACAGGTTCACGATGACCTGGGCGCCCCAGTAACTCATCTGGCCCCAGGGCAGCAGGTAACCCATGAAGGCTTCAGCCATCAGGCACAGGAAAATGGCGCAGCCAAAGACCCAGACCAGTTCACGCGGCTTGCGGTAACTTCCGTAAATGAGGCCACGGAACATGTGCAGGTAAACCACCACGAAGAACGCCGAGGCGCCGGTGGAGTGCATGTAACGCACGAGCCAGCCCCAGGGCACGTCGCGCATGATGTATTCGACCGAGCCGAACGCCAGGGCGGCATCAGGCTTGTAGTGCATCGTCAGGAAAATGCCGGTGACGATCTGGATCACCAGCACCAACAGCGAAAGGGAACCAAAGATGTACCAGAAATTGAAGTTTTTCGGAGCGTAATACTCCGACATGTGCACCTTGTAGGCATCAAACGCGGTGGGGAAGCGGTTCTCGAACCAGTTGGTGACTTTTGCAGTCACGGCGGCATTGGGGGAGATTTCTTTGAAGTCAGCCATGGTCTGTGCTTTCAGGCCTTTTTATCTTCGCCAATGAGCAGGCGGTTGTCCGAGAGGAACATGTGCGGCGGCACTTCGAGGTTGTCGGGCGCCGGCTTGTTTTTGTAAACGCGGCCTGCCATGTCAAAGGTGGAGCCGTGGCAGGGGCACAAATAACCGCCTTGCCAGTCGTCGGGCAAGGAGGGCTGCGCGCCCACCTGGAACTTGTCGGAAGGGCTGCACCCCAGGTGCGAGCAAATGCCCACCGCCACAAAAATTTCAGGCTTGATGGAGCGGCCATCGTTGCGGGCGTAAGGGGGCGTGAGCTCGTCGGGATTGCGCAGGGACTTTGGGTCAGCCAGCTGGCTGTCAACTTTGGCCAGGGTGGCCAGTTGCTCGGGCGTGCGTTTGACAATCCAGACCGGTTTGCCACGCCATTCGCGGACGATTTTTTCGCCTGGTTTGAGATCGGAAATATCGACTTCAACGGCAGCGCCCGCCGCTTTGGCGCGTTCAGACGGGGTAAAACTGCTGACAAAAGGCACAGCCACAAAACCGGCGCCCACAGCGCCGGCGCAGCTCGATGCGATCAACCAAGTCCGTTTGCTGGCGTCAATGTGGCCGTCGCCAACCAGGGATTCACTCATGGGATTCCTCAAAAAGATGTCACGAAATGTCGATTTGGGTCGATG
>JANNEZ010000088.1:0-9578 GCA_031379255.1 Rhodoferax sp.
CTGGACCGCCTGCCCGTGATCGTGCTGGGCAATTCCGATGCCCTGCAGGTGGGCGACCAGGTGCTGGCTATCGGAAACCCCTTTGGTGTGGGCCAGACGGTCACCAGCGGCATCATCAGCGCGCTGGGGCGCAACCAGCTGGGCATCAACACCGTCGAGAATTTCATCCAGACCGACGCGGCGATCAACCCCGGCAACTCCGGCGGCGCGCTGGTGGAGGTGAACGGCAACCTGGCCGGCATCAACACCGCCATTTATTCGCGTTCGGGCGGCAACATGGGCATTGGTTTTGCGATTCCCGTGGCGACCGCGCGCATGGTGATGGATGGCATTGTCAAAGACGGCGTGGTCACGCGCGGCTGGATCGGTGTGGAGCCCAACGAACTCTCGGCCGAACTGGCCGAAACCTTTGGCGTGAAGGCCAAGCAGGGTGTGATCATCACCGGCGTGTTGCAAAACGGCCCGGCGGCCAACGGCGGCCTGCGCCCGGGCGACGTGATCACCAGTGTCGGCGGCAAGGCCGTCGCCAGCGTCTCGGAGCTGCTCAGCCAGGTGGCGGCCTTGAAGCCTGGCGCCGCATCCAAATTCAGCCTGCAGCGCCGCGAGGAAAAACTCGAACTCGATGTGACACCCGGCGTGCGGCCCAAGCCGAAGCGGCCCGTGGAAAGGTGAGCCTGTACACAGCTTGATTGTTAAACCGCATTCCGTTGTTCAATCATTGCTGTAGTAGGCGCGCCGACGACGACAGTGCTGCTGGCACGGCTAGGAGGCGCAACGCCCTACAGCGATGATTTAACAGCGGAATCTTCCGGAGCCTTGGTGTGTTTGATGAACACCCGCGCGGCGATGATGCCCACTTCGTACAGCAGCACCATCGGCACCAGGAGGGCAATCATTGAAACCGGGTCAGGCGGCGTGACCAGCCCTGCCACAGCGGCTGCGCCCACTACAAAATAGGTGCGGAATGACTTGAGCTGCTCAATCGTCACCACATTCATGCGCGCCAGGATCACCACTGCGATCGGCACCTCAAACGCCACGCCAAAAGCGATGAACATGGTGATGACGAAGTCGAGGTAAGCCTCGATGTCGGGGCTGACCGCCACCGACGTGGGCGACATTTTCTGGATCGCCGGAAAGGCCTGGCCGAACACAAAAAAGTAACAAAACGCCGCGCCGGCGTAAAAGAGTATGGTGCTGGCCGCCACCAGCGGCAACACCAGCTTTTTCTCGTGGCGGTACAGGCCGGGGGCCACAAAGGCCCAGACCTGGTAAAGGATCCACGGCAATGTGAGCCCAATCGCCGCCATCACCGAGACCTTGATCGGCACGAGGAAGGGCGAAACCACCCCCACGGCGATCATCTTGGAGCCTTCGGGCAGCGCTTTGACCAGCGGCTTGGCCAGCAGGTCATACAACTCGGAGGGCCCCGGGTAAAACAGCAGGACCACCAGCACGGCGACGATGCCGTACATCGCCATCAGCAGGCGGTCGCGCAACTCCACCAGGTGTTGCACAAACGGCTGCTCGGTGCCGGCCAACTCGTCCGCTTTCGGGGCGTCTTTGGCGGCGTCGGTCGACTCGTGGGTTTTGTCGTCAGGGGTGGCCATCAGCCCAACCGTTGTGGTCTAAAACGGGCCACCCGCGCGGCGCCTGACAGCGCGCGCGTGCGGGTGCCGGCGCGGGCTTTGTACCAATTGGGCATGGCGCCTTGTTTGACGCGCCATTTTTTTTTCGGGTGTTTGTACTCTGGAAAAGCAGGCGGCGGCGGCGCCAGCGTGGTGTTGCTGTTGAGGCCGTCGGTGGCGTCAGCCCAGGTTTTTTCAAAATCGCTGCTGGTGGTCTGGATGGAAGACTCCACGTCGCGTGCGGCGTTCTCCATGGTGTCTTTCATCTTCTTGAGTTCGTCCAGTTCCATCGATCGGCTGACTTCCGCCTTCACGTCGGCCACATAACGGCGCGCGCGCCCAAGCAGGGTGCCGATGGTTTTGGCCAGACCCGGGAGTTTCTCGGGGCCGATGACGATCAGTGCGATGCCGCCGATGATGGCCAGCTTGGTGACGCCAATATCCAGCACGTATCAGCTTTTGGTTTTGGCTTCAACGTCAATCGTGTCTTTGGCAGCAGTTGCAGGCGCAGGCGCGCTGCCGACTTGCTGGGTGGCCGTTGCGGCGGCCGCAGCGGCGGCTTCAGCGGTTTTGTCGGAGCCGTCTTTCATGCCGTCTTTGAAACCCTTGACCGCGCCACCCAGGTCCGAGCCGATGTTGCGCAGTTTCTTGGTGCCAAAAATGACAATGATGATGACCAGGAAAATGATCAGATGTGTGGTGGACAGACCCATGAGGCGCTCCTAAGGAATTGCGTGGATTTTAAGGCACATCAGCCACGCAACCAAGGGCGCGGTCCGCCGGTCACGTGAATATGCAGGTGGTGGACTTCCTGGCGCCCTTCAGCACCGATATTGGACACTACCCGAAAGCCCCCATCGGGATAAGGGTTGCAACCTTCCTGCAACGCGAGCCTCGGTATCAGCACCATCATGCGCCCCATCAGGCCCGCGTGCGCGTCGGTCAGCTGCGCCATGGAGGCGATGTGCGCCTTCGGGATCAACAGGAAATGCACCGGCGCCCAGGGGTTGATGTCATGGAAGGCGAAAATTTCTTCGTCTTCGTACACCTTCTTCGACGGAATCCTGCCCGAAGCGATTTTGCAGAAGAGGCAATTGGGGTCGTGGCTTGCGGGGACGGTCCGGGCATCGCTCACGGTTTCAACTCCCCACGGCGCGGCTGTTGTTCATCGCCGCCATGCCGCGAACGATGCGGTAGAGGAACCAGATCGAGATGGCCGTCCAGGCGATCCAGCCCGGCACATACAGCAGGAGGAACAGCGGGAAGGTGACCAGGTACAGAATGCCCGCCCAGATCACCGACCGGATGCGCCAGCTGAAGTGGCTGGCCTGCCAGGTGCCTTCGGCCTCGTCTTTTTTCACGAGATCAATAACCAGCGCGACGATGAGCAGGAGCGCGCCAAACTGCCCGCCCGGAATCAGGGCGCCCACGGCCACCACCAGATGCAAGGCATAACTGATCCAGCCCACGGTTTTGAGATTTTGGGCTGTTTCAGAATCAATCGCCTTGACATCAATCACGTCGTTCATCATGCGCCTTTCAAAGTTTGTTCATCCTGTTCGCGCGCGTCTGCCTTGCGCGAGGCTTTTTCTTCCAGCCCGCTGATGCCAACGCGCCGCTCGAGTTCGGCGATGACATCTTTGGGCGCCAGGCCGTAATACGACAGCGCCACCAGGCTGTGAAACCACAAATCGGCCGTCTCGGCGACGATTTTCTCTTTCAGCGCCGCCGAGTTGCCGCCGCTGCTGGCGTCTTTGCAGGCCATCACCATTTCGGTGGCTTCTTCGCCGATCTTTTTCAGAAAGGCGTCGGGGCCCTTGTGCAGCAGGCGCGCGACATAACTGGTTTCGGGATCGCCGCCCCGGCGCGTTTGCAGCACCTGCGCCAGCTGGTCGAGAGAATCGTTGGAAGACATCGGTTCCTTGTAGGTCGCGCTCGTGGGCGGGTGGCGATTGTGTGCCGCTTATTTGTAGATGGTGGCCGGGTCTTTCAAGACCGGATCGACCGCCACCCACTGATTATTTTTCAGGATGCTGAAAAAACAGCTGTGGCGGCCGGTGTGGCAGGCAATCGACTGTGAAGGCGACCCCCGGTTCGCCGGCTCATGGCCAAGCTGCGTGACCTTGAGCAGCACCACGTCGTTGTCGCAATCGAGCCGGATTTCGTGCACGGTCTGCACATGGCCGGATTCTTCACCCTTGTGCCACAAACGAGCGCGCGAGCGGCTGAAATAAACCGCTTTGCCGCTCTGCGCAGTGGCTTGCAGGGCTTCGCGGTCCATCCAGGCGAACATCAGCACATCTCCCGAGGACTGCTCCTGCGCAATCACCGGGACAAGCCCTTTGTCGTCCCATTTCACCTCGTCCAACCAGTTCATGTGGGCATTGTCTCAGAGCCGCTGTCACATGCCTCTAAGACCAGCCGCCGCGACAGGCCGGCGCAATCACACCCGGACGGGGATGCCGCAAGCCGCCATACGCGCCTTGGCCTCAGCCACGGTGTATTCGCCGTAATGAAAGATGCTGGCCGCCAGCACCGCGTCAGCGCCGCCGATCTTGATGCCGTTGACCAGGTCGTCCAGGTTGCCCACGCCGCCCGAAGCGATCACCGGCACCGAAACGGCGTCGCTCACGGCGCGGGTGAGCTCCAGATCGAAGCCGGATTTGGTGCCGTCGCGGTCCATGCTGGTGAGCAGGATTTCCCCCGCGCCGCGTTGCGTCATGTCGATGGCCCATTGAACGGCGTCCAGGCCGGTGTTTTTGCGGCCGCCGTGGCTGAAAACGTCCCAGCCAGGGCCTAATTTTTCCCCGTTGGCACCCTGGCGATTGGCATCTTCGACAGAACGCCGCTTGGCGTCGATCGCCACCACGATGCACTGCGCGCCGTATTTAGCCGAGGCGGCGTCGATCACCTCCGGGTTGGCGATGGCCGCTGAATTGAAACTGGTTTTGTCGGCGCCCGCGTTCAAGAGGCGGCGCACGTCATCGACGGTGCGCACGCCACCGCCCACGGTGAGTGGAATGAAAACCTGCGAGGCCACCGCTTCGATCATGTGCAGGATCAGCCCACGGTTGTCGCTGGTGGCGGTGATATCGAGAAAGGTGAGTTCGTCCGCGCCCTGCTCGTTGTAACGCGCGGCGATCTCCACCGGGTCGCCCGCGTCGCGCAGTTCAACAAAATTGACACCTTTGACGACGCGACCACCCGTCACGTCAAGGCAGGGGATGATTCTTTTGGCGAGCATGTTTTGAAGTTTGACTGTTCTTGGGGAGGGAAGCATTGGGGGTGGGATCACGCCGACGGGGCACTCAGCTCAGCGGCTGTCACCCGCGGCCGCTACCTGCCAATGACATTGGGGTGAATGACGCAGCGAAATAAAGGAGGAGGCCGCAGGCCGGGGGACATTCGCGGAGTTATTCACCCCGGTGTCTTCGGCTACCCCGGTATCTTCGGCCACCCAGGAATCGTCACCCATTCAGTTCATCAGCCCGGGCCTGCGCGGCGGCGAAGTCAAGATCACCCGAATAAATCGCCCGACCACAGATCACGCCTTCAACGCCTTCGCTTTCCACGTCGCACAGCGCTTCGATGTCGGCCATGTTGGAGAGGCCGCCCGAGGCGATGACGGGAATCGTCAGCGCCTGCGCGAGCTTGACGGTGGCTTCGATGTTGATGCCCGACAACATGCCGTCGCGGCCGATGTCGGTGTAAATGATGGATTCAACGCCGTAATCTTCGAATTTTTTACCCAGGTCGACCACGTCGTGGCGGGTGAGTTTGCTCCAGCCGTCAGTGGCGACTTTGCCGTCTTTGGCGTCGAGCCCGACGATGATATGACCGCCAAACGCGGTGCAGGCGTCTTGCAGGAAGCCCGGGTTTTTGACCGCTGCGGTGCCAATGATGACGTAACGCAGGCCGGCGTCGAGGTAACGCTCGATGGTGTCCAGGTCGCGGATGCCGCCGCCCAACTGCACATCAACTTCGCTGCCGACGCTTTTGAGAATCTTGCGGATCGCGGCTTCGTTTTTCGGGTGGCCGGCAAAAGCGCCGTTCAGGTCGACCAGGTGCAGGCGGCGCGCGCCTTTGTCCACCCAGCTGCGGGCCATGACGGGCGGGTCTTCGCCAAAAGTGGTGGCTTGAGCCATGTCGCCCTGTTTGAGGCGGACACACAGACCGTCTTTGAGGTCGATTGCGGGAATGAGCAGCATGTCAGACGCTGTGAAAGCGGGTGAGGCAGAACAGGAGGTGAAGGGACGCAGGCGCGGGCAATCAAGGCTTCCAGGTCAGAAAGTTTCTGTAGAGGGACAAACCTTGGGCTGCGCTTTTTTCCGGGTGAAATTGGGTGGCAAAAATATTATCGCGCGCAATGGCTGATGAAAACAGCTGGCCGTAGTCGGTCTCGCCCGCGCTGTGGCGCGCATCAGACGGTTTCACGTAAAAGCTGTGCACGAAATAAAAGTAGCTGCCGTCTGGCACACCGGCCCACAGGGCATGGACACGCTGGCCGTGTTTTCGCTGAAACACCTGGTTCCAGCCCATTTGCGGCACTTTGAAGCGGCTGCCGTCGGCCTGGCGCTGGCCGGCGAGCTCAAATTTGATGACACCACCCGGGATCAGCCCCAACCCGGGCGTTTTGACGCCCGGCGCCTCTTTGCGCCCCTCGTCGCTGCTGTCCATCAGCATCTGCATGCCGACGCACACGCCAAAGAGCGGCTTGGTCGCCGCCGCCTCGAGCACCGACTCTTGAAGACCTGAGTCGCGCAACTCGCGCATGCAGTCGGGCATGGCGCCCTGCCCCGGCAACACGACCCGTTCGGCGCGGCGCACGTCCTCCGGTCGGGCGGTGATGACGACCTCAAAACCGCTGTCTTTGGCGGCAAAACGCACCGCCTGCGCCATGGAAAACAGGTTGCCCATGCCGTAATCGACGACGGCGATTGTTTTGTTGCTCACTGTGGAAAATTTGAATGGGAAATCAGTTGCTATTTTATATATAGCAAACTATTCATAGTTTACGTGACTTGATTGCCGATTTGTTTGTTATTTTTTCGAAATTCGACAAAAAGCGGGCAATAATTAACACCCATGTTAATTTTGTCCGACTATTGCCACAATTGTTAACTTCTGTATTAATTATTGTCGAATCGGCTACAAACTGCCTTTGGTCGACGGGATCATGCCCGCCGCGCGCGGGTCCATCTCCAGCGCCATGCGCAGCGCCCGCGCAAAGGCCTTGAACACCGTCTCGCACTGGTGATGGGCGTTTTCGCCCTTCAGATTGTCGATGTGCAGGGTGACGAAGGCGTGGTTCACAAAACCCTGGAAAAACTCGTGCGCGAGCTGCGAATCGAAGGTGCCGATCATGCCGCTTCTGAAGGGCACGTTCATCACCAGGCCCGGGCGGCCGGAGAAATCAATCACCACGCGCGAAAGGGCTTCATCCAGCGGCACGTAGGCGTGCCCGTAGCGGCGGATGCCTTTTTTGTCGCCCACCGCCTGGTGCACCGCCTGCCCCAGCGTGATGCCCACATCTTCCACGGTGTGGTGGCCGTCGATGTGCAGGTCGCCGTCAGCGGTGATGTCCAGATCCAGCATGCCGTGGCGGGCGATCTGGTCGAGCATGTGGTCGAAGAAACCGATGCCGGTCTTGAGCGCTGCCTGGCCCGTGCCGTCCAGGTTGACTCGCACCTTGATTTTGGTTTCGGCGGTGTCGCGGCTGACCTGGGCGATGCGGTCGGCGGCGCTTGCCAGTGGCGTTGCTGCGAAAGTTGGGGCAATTGGGGAAGTTGGCATCATAAGGATTTTTGAAGGGCCGCGAGCATCTGCGCATTTTCTGTGGCCGTTCCGACCGTGAGCCGCAAACAGTTCGCCAGCAAGGGATGCATTTTAGAAACGTTCTTGACCAAAACTCCGCGCGCCTTCATGCCTTCAAAGGTTTTGGCCGCATCGGGCACGCGGATGAGCGCGATGTTGGCGTCGCTGGGCCAGCTGGTGACACCCGGCAGGGCCGCGAGTGCTTTTAAAAGTGTAGCGCGCTGCGCAATCAAATCCTGCGCCTGGGCTTGGTACACATCGGCATGTTCAATGGCGAAAAGCGCGCATTCGCAGTTCAAAATGCTGATGTTGTAGGGTGGCCGCAGTTTGTTGATTTCGCCAATCAGCGCTTTGGGGCCCATCATGTAGCCAATACGCACACCCGCCAGGCCGAATTTGGAGAGCGTGCGCATCAGGAGCACGTGTTGGTGTTTTTCGGGCTGCGCCGTGATCGGGTCAATCCAGCTTCTGGATGAAAACGGCTGGTAGGCCTCGTCCATCACCACCAAACCGCCCTGCGCGGCCTGCAACGCGATGATTTTTTCAATCGTCGCGTCGTTCCACAATTTGGCGGTGGGGTTGTTGGGGTTGGCCAGGTAAACGATGGCCGGTTGGTGGTGCTCGATCGCCGCGAGCATGGCCGCTTCGTCCAGTTCAAAATCTGCCGTGAGTGGCACGCCCGCATAACGCAAGCCCTGGAATTGGGCGCTCATGGCGTACATGACAAATCCAGGTTCGGGGGCGAGAATCACCGGCGGCTGGCCGCCGGGATTTTGCGCCGCGGGCAAATCAACCGCCATCGCCAGCAGGGAAATCAGCTCATCCGAGCCGTTGCCCAGCATGATGTCGCATCCGGCGGGCATCTTGGCGTAACTGGCCAAAGCGGCACGCAAATCGTCAACCCGGGCATTGGGGTAACGGTTCAGCGGCAGCGCGCCGAGCCGCTGGCCCAATTTGGCTTGCAGCCCGGGCGAGAGCCGATGCGGGTTCTCCATGGCATCGAGCTTCACCATGCCGCGCGAATCCTGGATCGCGTAGCCGTGCATGGATTGCACGTCCTGGCGGATGCGGGTCTGGATCAGGGTCTGAATCTGGGTCGAGGGCGGGCTTTGTAGGGCGGTCATAAGGGGATCAACTCAGGGCTGCGCACAATCTGTCAGACAAAAAGGGGTTGATGATGGTCACGGTGCCCACTACCTGTTGGTGCTGCAGGTCTTCCGTCAGCAGGTATCGGCAACCCTGTTGGGTGGCGGCGGCCAGCATCAGGCTGTCCCAATAGCTGTAGCCAGTTTCGTCTTGCAAGGCCCAGGCGGTGTCCACGGTATCCGCATCCACCGGCCAAGGCCGCCACTGGCGGTACAGTTTCACCAATTGGCGGCCTTGCGCCACCGACTGATTGGGTGCCACGCGACGCAGGTTGGCGTACAGCTCATGCAAGACTTGGCTGCTGATGCGGCCACTTTGCGTCTGCCAGCACCAAGCCAGCCATTTTGCGCAGGCGGCTTGCTTGGCGGCGTTGCGGGGGTCTTGTGCGTAAAGCAGGACGTTGGTATCAACGAAAACGGTCGAGGCGCTCGGCATAAATCTGGTCACGGGTCAGATAAGGGCCTTCAAAAGCAATTGGCTCAAAGCGCAAGGCCTCGCGCATCGCCCGCTCGTAAGCGTCGTCATGCCGCATCTTCTCGGTCAGCATCTCGCCCAACATGCGCGACACACTGGTGTTACGACGCGCGGCTTCAATACGCGCCCATTCCAGAGCGCTGTCTTCCACGGTGATGGTGACGTTTTTCATGCGCACATCGTAACACGAGATTCGTGTTACACGAATCTCGTGTAATTTTATGGGGCAACTTTGCCGAACCGCTTGTTGCCATGCCATTGCGCCAACGACAAATTGGGATATTGGTCAAAACGCGGATCGGCAGGCTGGCCTTCCACCGGCACCCAAGCCGCCTTGGAACCCAACATGATGTGCACATGGTCGGGCGCGGGTGGCAGCGGGGTGTCGATGGCGCTGGCGTGCGGGTGCACCAGTTCGGGCCAACGCGGATCCCACACCCACAGCGCGCTGCCGCATTTGCCGCAGAAATAGCGTCGCGCGGGGCTTTCGCACAGGCCTGTGCTGTCCGCGCTGTC
>JANNEZ010000105.1:0-12743 GCA_031379255.1 Rhodoferax sp.
CCGCCCGAGCCGCTGGGGTCGTTGGCATTGAAAACCAGCACGCAGGCTGGAGCGAGGGCGTCGGCATCGTCGTCTTGATCCCCGAGCGGTCCGTTGTCGGTCGGTTTTTTGTCAATGGGCGGCGTCATTCAGTTGGCCTGATCTTGGGGTTTGTTGCAAGCAGGCGAAAAATTGATAGCAAACGTCGCTGGAAGCGCAACAGTTTTGCATCCGCTCTATACAATACATTGCATTCTATTCGAAGGCCCCTTAAGCTGTGACTGATACGAAAACTTGGATGTGTCTGATTTGTGGGTGGATATACGACGAAACGGCGGGATCGCCCGACGACGGCATTGCCCCCGGAACCTTGTGGCGTGACGTGCCAATGAACTGGACCTGCCCCGAATGCGGGGCGCGCAAAGAAGATTTCGAGATGGTGCAGATTTGAATTTTCAGCACGGGAGGCCTGCTTTTCTGAATTCCGCACCTGCCGGCTCCCGGTTTCGCTCTTGGAACGCGTCGTTTTAGCCACTGTTGAGGAGTCTGGCCCCGTGAATGCAACAGTCACCACCTACAAAGTGCTGGTCATCGATGACAGCAACACGATCCGGCGCAGCGCCGAGATCTTCCTCAAGCAGGGTGGACACGAGGTCCTGCTGGCCGAGGACGGTTTTGACGCCCTGGCCAAGGTCAACGATTACCAGCCGCACCTGATTTTTTGCGATATCCTGATGCCACGCCTGGACGGCTACCAGACCTGCGCCATCATCAAGCGCAACCCGAAATTCGCCACGGTGCCGGTGGTGATGCTGTCCTCCAAAGATGGCGTTTTTGACAAGGCGCGCGGACGCATGGTCGGCGCCCAGGATTACCTCACCAAACCATTCACCAAAGACCAGTTGCTGCAGGCAGTCAAGCAGTTCGGGTCGCACATGCAAGGGGCAGCCTGATGTCCATCCAGAAAGTGTTGATCGTTGACGACTCCAAAACGGAGCTCATGTTCCTGACCGACCTGCTGCAGAAAAACGGCTTCATCGTGCGCACCGCGCAAGGCGCCGACGACGCCTTCAAGCGGCTGGCCGAAGAAAAACCCGACCTGATCCTTATGGACGTCGTCATGCCCGGGCAAAATGGCTTCCAGCTCACGCGCGCCATCAGCCGCACGCCGGAATACGCAGACGTGCCGATCATCATGTGCACCAGCAAAAACCTCGAGACCGACCGCGTCTGGGGCATGCGCCAGGGCGCTCGCGACTACATCACCAAACCGGTCGACGAGGCCGATTTGATGAGCAAAATCAAGGCCCTGGGCTGAGCGGTTTTGCACAGCTGAACAGCATTTCTACCTATGGCCAACCGAGCAGCACTGCGAGAACTCCAAACCCGACTGGCGACCCGCCTGCAAGCCGCCCGCACCGAAGGTGTGCTGGTGTCATGGCTGGCGGTGCGCGCCGGCGGCGCCAACTACCTGTTTCCGCTGGTTCAATCCGGCGAGATATTCCCGCTGGGTCACTTGCAGCAGGTTCCCTATTGCACGCCGTGGTTTGCGGGTGTCCTGAATTTGCGCGGGGGTTTGTTCGGGGTGGTGGACCTTGCGGCGTTCATCGGACAGGGCAAGGCGCCCGCCCGCAGCGAACACGCCTTGAGCGAAGCCAGCGTCGTGACCTTTCACACGGCCCTGGAGGTCAATTGCGCGTTGATGGTCGATACCCTGGCAGGGCTGCGCAACACAGATGCCTTCAGCCAGGCCAGCGGACCAGAGCCCGGCGCGCCCAGCTGCTTCGGCAACCGTTATACCGAACCTTCCGGCACGGTGTGGCAGGAGATCAACTTGCAAACACTCTCTTTGCTTCCAGAATTTTTGAATATCAGCGCGTAGATCCTTACAAGGCCCAACCATGTCCATCCTTGATCAGTTGAAAAATGTATTTCGCGCCAAGACGCCCGAAGCCCCGATTTCCGAGCAGGATTCCCGCCTGAGTCTGGCGACACCCGACGCCTCGGTTGACCCGACGGCGCTGGACACCATCGGGCACGGTTCAGGCTCCTCCGGACCGATGCCGCTTGGCGGGTCAGGCGCTGACGCCGACGCTCTGGGCGCGGTCGGGGCCCTGGACAACGCGGACTTGATCAACCTGCCGGTGTTTGGCCGCAAGTCCTTCGGCGACCACCAGCGCCAGCTGACGATTTTCCTGATTGTTTCCCTGGCCGTCCTGGCGGGCCTCGTGATTTATGCCCTGAACCAGGCCAATACCACAGCGCAGCAACTCAGCGCAACCGGCCAGTCATTGATGCAGTCGCAGCGCCTGGCCAAATCGGTTTCGCAGGCGATGACGGGCAACCAGCCCTCTTTTGCCGAAGTGGCCGAAAGCTCCGGCGTGCTGGCCAAGGCGGTGCGCGGCCTCAAGTCGGGCGACAGTGAACTCAAGATCAGTTCGCTGGGCGCAGATTTCGGCCCGGATCTGGACACCATGACGCCGATGATCGACAAGGCGGAAAAAAGCGCGGCGGCCGTGATGAGCCAACAAAAGGTGCTGACGCAGGTGAATGCGGCATTGCGCCAGATCAACCGCCAGTCGTCTGACCTGCTGGAAATCGCCGAGTCGATCGCTTCGCTGAAATTGCAGCAAAACGCCGGTAAGGCGGAAATTTCGGCCGCCCGCCAGCTGGTGATGCTGACCCAGCGCATCGGCAAATCGTCCAATGAATTTCTGACCTCTGAAGGTGTGGGCGCCGAGGCGGTGTTCCTGTTGGGCAAAGACCTCAATGCGTTCAAGGAAATCGCCACCGGACTGCAACAGGGCAGCTCCGAACTGCGACTTTCGGCGTCGCGCGACCCTCAGGTGAAAGAGCAGCTCGATGCGCTGCTCAAGTTGTACGAACAGACCCGCGTCCAGGCCGGCACCATTTTGGGCAACCTGCAGGGCCTCGCGGCGGCCCGCGAAGCGCAAAACTCGATCATCTCGGACAGCGAGCCTTTGCGCAAGGCGTTGGAAGAGGCCCAGGCCAAGCTGGCTTCCCGCGCCGGCCTGGGTGGCTTTGTGCTGCTATTGATGGTCCTCGCGGCCGCCTTCGCCGGGTTTTGCGCCTGGTGCCTGACCCAGGTGCAACTGCAGGATGGACGCAACCGCCAGGCGGTTGCCGAAAACCAGCGCGTCGCAGCGGAACACCAGGAGCAGGAAGCCAAACGCGTGAACGACGCCAATCAGGCGGCCATTTTGCGGCTGATGAACGAACTGCAAACGGTGGCGGAAGGCGATTTGACGCAGGAAGCCACAGTGACGGAAGACATCACCGGCGCCATCGCAGACTCGGTGAACTACACCATTGAAGAACTGCGTTCGCTGGTATCCAACGTGCAAGGCACGGCGAGCAAGGTGTCGCAAACCACGGCGGAGGTGGACTCGACCTCCACCGAGCTTTTGGCGGCTTCCAACGAGCAGCTGCACGAGATTCGCCAGACCGGTCAGGCGGTGGTGGAAATGGCAACCCGCATCAATGCGGTGTCGGCCCAGGCGCAGGAGTCGGCCGCTGTGGCGCGCCAGTCGCTGGAAGCGGCCGAGTCCGGTCTGCAGGCGGTGCAAAACGCCATTGGCGGCATGAACGCCATCCGTGACCAGATTCAGGACACCTCCAAACGCATCAAACGCCTGGGTGAATCCTCCCAGGAGATCGGAGAGATCACCGAACTGATTTCTGACATCACCGAACAAACCAACGTGTTGGCCCTGAACGCAGCGATTCAGGCAGCTTCAGCCGGTGAAGCCGGTCGCGGCTTCTCGGTCGTGGCCGAAGAGGTGCAACGCCTGGCCGAGCGTTCCGCCGACGCCACGCGCCAAATTTCGGCGCTCGTCAAAGCCATTCAGACAGACACCCAGGACGCCGTGGGCGCCATGGAACGCTCAACCCAGGGTGTGGTGGAAGGCGCGAAACTGTCCGACAACGCGGGCACGGCGTTGACCGAAATTGACCGCGTGTCACGCCGGCTCTCGGAGCTGATCCAGCACATCTCCAATTCAACGGCACGTGAGGCCAATCTCGCCAACGGCGTGGCCGAAAACATCCAGCACATCTTTGCCGTGACCGAACAGACCGGCGAAGGCACCAAGGCAACCGCCAGCCAGGTGCGCGAGTTGTCCAGAATGGCCGAAGAACTCAGTCAGTCGGTGTCCCGCTTCAAGATCGCTTGATCCGGACCACCGAGAGGAGCGCAGCAATCCATGATAGCCACCCCCATCGCCGAGGACGCCGAAACCACCGCCGCCAATGACCTGGGCCCGTTGGCCTGGGTGCTTGAGGAGCTCAAAAAATCATTGGATGGAGCCACCAAGGCGATGCGCCGTTTTGTGCGTGACGCCGAGTTGGCACGCGGCTCCGACCTTGCCGACCTGGATGCCAGCCAGTTGCGCATTGCCCGCCAGCAGTTGCACCAGGCGGTCGGCGCGCTGGAGATGGTCGGCTTCAGCGCCCCCGCCAAGGTGATGCGCGCCATGGAGGCGCTGGCGCAGAAGTTTGTCCAGCGACCGGAGCTTTGCAGCGACAATGCCGCCAACAAAATGGAAAGCGCCAGTTTTGCGCTGGCGGAATACCTTGAGGGCGTGCTCAAGGGAAAAACCAGTTCGCCCGTGTCCCTGTTCGTGCAATACCGCGATGTGCTGGGCCTGGTCGACGGTGAACGCATCCATCCGGCCGATTTGTGGCCGCTGGATTGGCAGTGGATGGATGCGCCGCTGCTCTTCGAGGCGCCGCCGCTGGCCTATGAGCCAGCCGTTCGCAGTCAGCTGGACCAGGCCGTCCTGCGACTGGTGAAAACCGGTGACACCCGCTCAGCAGCTCTATTGCGCGACTTGGCGCTGGGCCTGGCTCAGGCGCAGACGCAACTCCAGGCGCGCGTATTCTGGAAAATTTGCGCCGCGTTTTTTGAAGCCAATGCCGCTGGACTGTGCCCGGCTGACGTTTACGCTAAACGCGGCGCCTCCCGGGTGCTGCTGCAGTACGCGACCTTGGCCAAGGGCGACCCCGCTGTATCCGACCGGCTGGCCCAGGACCTCCTGTTTTTCTGCGCGCACGCGGCTGCCGCGACACCCGCCAATGCGCCGGTGCTGGCCGCCGTGCGCGAGGCCTACAAGCTCGCGCTGTCCGGTCCGTTCAACTACGACACCGTCCAGTTTGGCCGCTTCGACCCGGCGGTGTTGACGCTGGTGCGCAGGCGTATTGCCACGGCCACGGAAACCTGGTCGGCGCTGGCAGGTGGTGACACCAACCGGCTCAAGGCAGTCAGTGACCAGTTTGCGGCGGTCTGCGAGTCGATCCTGAAAATGCATCCGCAAAGTGGCGACCTGGCCCGCGCGATGACGCGGGCGATTGAAGTCACGGTCAAATCCGGCGAGCCGCCGTCGACGCCGCTGGCCATGGAAGTTGCGACCGCGGTTCTGTACCTTGAAGCGGCCTATGAAGACATGGATCCGTCAGACACCCAGATGGCGCCACGCAGTCAGCGGCTCGCGCAGCGTCTGGAGCACGTCAGTGGCGGCGGCCAGTCGGAGCCGCTGGAGTCCTGGATGGAGGACCTTTATCGCCGCGTCAGCGACCGGCACACCATGGGCAGCGTGGTTGACGAATTGCGTACCAATCTGGGTGAAACTGAAAAATCGCTCGACGCGTTTTTCCGCAACCCGCAAGATAAAACACCCCTGCACGAAGTGCCCAGCCAACTGGCGCAAATGCGCGGCGTTTTTTCCGTTCTGGGGCTGGATCAGGCTTCAACGGCCATGCTGCGCATGCGCGACACGGTGGAAAAACTGCTGGTCGAAAACGTCATTCCCGGACCGGTCACCAGCGCCAGTTTTGAAAAATTGGGGTCGAGCCTGGGTGCAGTGGGTTTCCTCATCGACATGCTCAGCTACCAGCGGGCAATGGCGAAAAAAGTCTTTGTCTGGGACGACGATACTGGCGAGTTCAAGCCTTTGATGGGTCGGGAAAAACCGGCGCCCGCCGCGCTGGTGCCGGCCCCCGTGTCCGATCCGGCGCAAACGCCTGCAGTTGGCGCGCCCGCAGCCGCAGCGGCTGCGGGTGTCGCCGTCGCGGTCGGCGACACCGCCGTTGTAGCTGCAGTCGCCGAAGTTACGCCCATACCGGCCACTGAACCCTTGAGTGAAGACGAGCTGGAAATTCGCGAGATTTTTCTGGAGGAGGCCACCGAGGTGGTGCAAACCGGACAGGGCGCTCTGCTTGCCTTGGCGGCTGACCCGTCCAATCTGGCCGACCAAACCACTTTGCGCCGCGCCTTTCACACACTCAAAGGCAGCTCGCGCATGGTGGGTCTTGACGAATTCGGCGAAGCCGCTTGGTCGATGGAGCAATTGCTCAACGCCTGGCTGGCCGAACAAAAGCCCGTCAGTGCCGGGCTGATCGCGTTGGCCGGCAACGCGATGACCGGGTTTGGTGTGTGGGTTGGCCACATTGCGGCCCGCACCGACGCCAACTGGAGTGCCGCGAGTTTCCGCCGGGCCGCCGACGCCCTGCGCCTGGAAGGAAAAACCGTCGCCTTGCATTACCCTGGCGCTATGGCACCCGCACCTGTACTGGAACAGCCCCAGGCGCCGGTACCTGAAGAGGCGCCAGCGCCGGACGAAGTTTCCGAAGCCGAAATGACGGCGTTCATGGAATCCGTGGCACCGTCGGTGCAACCCTCGGTATTGCCATTGCCGGAATCGCTGCTCAACGAATCCTTCGATGCTTTGCAGGCGCCAGACACCGAGATCCAGCGCGATTTTGCGTCAACCGAGATGTTCGCCATTGGCGAGAACACGCCCAAAGACGCGCCGGCTGACAGCCAAAAAGTGTCTGCTTTTGCGCCTTTGGGTCTGGACGAAATCAATTTTGCCGATGCACCCGCTCCCGAATTCGCGCCAACCGGATTCCTTGAGTCACCCTCCTCGTTTCTGCCACTGGATTCGGCGCCGGTTTCGCTGCTGCCCCATGGGCTGCCGGTGGAAAGCGCGCCGCTGGAGGGCCCGCCGGTCGATTCGATTTCCCTCGATTTGGGGTCCGACTCCGTGCCGCCGCCGGTCGCCGAAGAGTCCGTCAAGGTCATCGGCCACTTGCGCATTGGCATTCCGCTTTACAACGTCTACCTCAACGAAGCCGATGAGTGGTCGCGGCGCCTGCAGACGGAGCTCAGCGAATGGGCGTTGGAACTGCACAAACAGCTGCCGGATTCGGCCGTTGCGCTGGCGCACTCGTTGTCGGGCAGCTCGTCCACTGTGGGGTTTGAGGCTTTGTCTGACATTGCCAAACAACTCGAACACGGCATGGACCACGTGCAGCGCAACGGCCCTGGCCGGGCGGAACATGCGCAGATTTTCTCCAGCGCCGCTGAAGAAATCCGGCGCCTGTTGCACCAGTTCGCTGCGGGTTTCCTGAAGTCGGCCGACCCCGCAGTTCTGGAGGCGCTCCACTCGGTGCCCGAGCTGGAGTTCGCCCTGTCCAAACAAAGCGTGTTGGGTGACCTCGACTTCTCAGCCGTTCTGGCAGAGCCAGTCGCTGCGTCGGCCCAGGAAGCGCAAGACACCCGTCCTGAATCGGCAGACGCCTCCGGTTTTGACGAAACCGCGCAGCCCGAGCAAGACAGCGCGTCGCCCAGCACCCAACCGGCTTTCGCCGATTCCCTGCCCTTGGTCAGCGCAGACGCGCCAACCCAAACGCCCAGCACGGATTTCGCGCCAATGGCATTGCCGGCTGCCGCCTTGGTGGTGGCTGCCGCGCCGCGCAATGTGGGTGACGCCGACGACGACATCGACCTCGCCGACGCGTTGGACGCCGACTTGTTCCCGATTTTCGAGGAAGAAGCGCTCGAACTGATGCCGCAATTGGGCGGAGCGTTGCGGCAATGGACGGCGCGGCCCGGCAACATGGGCGCACGCGGCGAGGCCCTGCGCGTCCTGCACACACTCAAAGGCAGCGCGCGGCTGGCGGGCGCCCTGCGCCTGGGCGAGATGACGCACCGGATGGAGTCGGCCATCGAGCAACTGGGTGTCGACAACCTGGTGAGCACGCAGCTTGATCCGCTGTTGACGCGTTTTGACGATATTCAGGCCAATTTTGCGGCCCTGCGCAGCAGCCCGGAGGTGGCCTTCGCCCTGCCTGAAGGCGAGACCGCCGGCCTGCCCTCTGCCGATTCTGCCGCCACCGCGACATCACCTCAGGCGGCAGTCGCCCAGGCTGCCGTGCAGGCTCTGGCTCCCGTCGCAACGGCACTGGCGCAAAACCGCCAGGTGGCCAACCAATCGGTGCGGGTTCGCTCCAATTTGCTGGACCGTCTTGTCAATCAGGCCGGCGAAGTCATGATTACCCGTTCGCGCCTGGGCTCGCGCCTCGATCAACTGCGCCTCTCCATGCAGGACCTCACCGGCAACCTGGAGCGCATGCGCCAGCACCTGCGCGACATCGAGGTGCAGGCCGAGTCGCAGATGCAATCGCGCATGGCTTTGGCCAAAGAGACCTCGCAACAGTTTGACCCGCTCGAGTTTGACCAGTTCACCCGCCTGCAGGAGCTTACGCGCATGATGGCCGAGTCGGTCAACGACGTCGCGACCATCCAGCGCCACATGCAAACCACCGTGGAGGGCACCGAGGACGACCTGATCGCCCAGGGGCGCCAGGCCCGCGAATTGCAGCGCGACCTGCTGCGCACGCGTATGGTGGAGTTTGAAGGCATTTCAGACCGCCTTTACGCGGTGGTTCGCCAGGCCGCCAAAGACACCGGCAAACAGGTCAAGCTGGACATCACGGGCGGTTCGCTGGACGTCGACCGCGGCGTACTCGAGCGTCTGGCGCCGGCGTTTGAGCACCTGCTGCGCAATTCAGTGGCACATGGCATTGAGAGCCCCGAAGCGCGCGCGCAGGCCGGCAAAGCGCCGGTTGGCACCATCACGATTGAGCTGCAACACCTGAGCAACGAGTTGTCGGTGAATTTTGGCGACGACGGCGCAGGCCTGAACCTCGAGCGCATCCGCGACAAGGCCGTCAGCAGCGGTGTGGCGCCCAACGCGCATGCGATGCCGGATGCCGAGGCCGCCAACCTGATCTTCCTGCCGGGGTTCACCACTGCTGCCAGCCTGACCGGTATTTCCGGCCGCGGCATTGGCATGGACGTTGTCCGCGCTGAAATGAACGCTCTGGGCGGCCGGATAGAGACCGGCACCGTCGCGGGCCAGGGCACACATTTCAAACTCGTGCTGCCTTTGACCACCGCCGTCACCCAGGTGGTGATGTTGCGCCTGGGCGAACTGGTGATTGGCGTGGCCGCCAACGTGATTGAAATCGTGCGCCGTGTGCCTGCCGCTGAAGTGGCAGCGGCCTATGCTGCAGGCCAGTTCACCCATGACGGAGAACAAGTGCCCTTCTTCTGGGGTGGCTCCTTGTTGCAGGCGTCGTCGCACAGCGACGAGATGCTCACCAAAAACCTGCCGGTGACGATTTTCCGCAGCGCCGGGCAGCGCATCGCCGTTCACGTCGATGAGATCCTGGGCAACCAGGAGGTGGTGGTGAAAAACCTCGGGCCGCAGCTGTCGCGCCTGCCGGGTCTCACTGGCATGTCGGTGTTGGCTTCGGGCGCGGTGGTATTGATTTACAACCCGGTAGCCCTGGTGGCCGTATACGGCGAGCAGGCCCGCGCGCTGCGCCAGACTGCGCTGCAGCCGGGCGCGGGCGCTGCAGCAAGCGCAGGCGGCGCTGCAACAGCCGGCGATCATGTTGGAGCGGTTTTGCCTGATCTGATGACCGCTGTAGCGCAGGTGCCGCTGGTGATGGTGGTCGACGACTCCATCACCGTGCGCCGCGTGACTCAGCGCCTGCTCAAACGCGAAGGTTACCGCGTGGTCATGGCGGCAGACGGCCTGCAGGCGCTGGAACGTTTGCAAGACGAAAAACCAGCGGTGGTGTTGTCTGATATCGAGATGCCGCGCATGGACGGGTTTGACCTCGCGCGCAACATCCGGGCAGACGCCGATTTCCGCGACCTGCCGATCATCATGATTACGTCGCGCATCGCCGAAAAACACCGCGAACACGCGCGAGAACTCGGTGTGGACCATTACCTGGGCAAACCGTATTCCGAGGAAGAACTGCTCAGACTTGTAAAAAACTATTGCAATACTGATATTGAGAAATAAAAATAGCCATTAAGTCACGTAAAATCTAGATTTTTTGCTATATTTATTAAAGTAATATTATCTATTTTTTATTCATTAATAAATGATAAATAGATTATTAACGAATTGACTTGACGACCGAATAACGCGCCAATGTCTGCGCCCTCGCCGCAACGTGGTCGACCACCGGGCGCGGGTAGTTTTCCCCCAAACGAACACCCGCTTCGTGAAGCGCAAGGCTCGGTACCGTCCACGGCGCGTGAATCTGGGCATCCGTCAAACGGGCCAGTTGCGGCACATACCGGCGGATGAATTTGCCGGCAGCGTCGAATTTTTCACTCTGGGCGACCGGGTTGAAAATCCGGAAATACGGCTGCGCATCACAACCGCTGGAGGCCACCCATTGCCACCCGCCATTGTTGGCGGCCAGATCAAAATCGTTCAAATGGGTGGCGAAATACTGCTCGCCCCAACGCCAGTCCAGCCCCAGGTGTTTCACCAGAAAACTCGCCGCCACCATACGCAGCCGGTTGTGCATGTAGCCGGTCTGGTTGATTTGCGCCATCGCTGCGTCGACCAGCGGGTAACCGGTGCGGCCCTCGCACCAGGCCGCAAAAAGTGACTTCGCACGCGCACCCTTTTCCCATTCGATGCGGTCATAAGCGGGCTTGAACGCGCGTTCGGCCACCTGCGGGAAATTCGCCAGAATGGAGAAATAGAACTCGCGCCACACCAGTTCGCTCAGCCATACCGCGGCGCCCGGTCTACCCTGCGCCGACCGGGCCATCGCTGTGGCCACCAGCTTGCGAATCGAGACCGTGCCAAACCGCAGGTGCACGCCCAGGTAACTCGGCCCCTTGACGGCCGGGTAGTCACGCGTTTCATGGTAACTGTCCATGCGCTGGAAAAAGTCGGCAAAGAGCTGCTGCGCACCGGCCTGTCCGGCTGGAATCTTCAGTGAAGCCATGTTGGTGGCCTCAAAACCGATGGCGGCCAATGCCGGCACGGCGCGCCGGTAGTGTTCCGGCCTGGGCAACAGGCTGCCGGCAGGTTGCGACGCTGCCGGTTGCGGGTCTGCGCCCACCAGTGGCCAGTCCCCCACTTTTTTCAACCAGGCATTTTTGTAGGGTGTGAATACGGTGTAGGGCCCGCCTGCCAGCGTTGCCACTTCCATGCCCTCAAACACAACCTGGTCTTTGACGGCGACAAATGAAATGCCCTGTGCCGCCAGCACGCCTCGCACTTTGGCGTCACGCCCGCAGGCCTTTGGTTCGTAGTCGCGCGCCGTAAACACCGCCTGGGCGCCAAGTTCCCGCGCCAGCCGGGGCAACTCGTCCACGGCCCTGGCGTGGGTCACGATGAGTCCGCAGGCCGGGTCGCCGCCCAGGGCTTGCAAGTCGCCATCGAGCGCCGTGAGACAGGCCAGGATGAACTCCACGCGACGGTCTGCACGGGGCAAACCATCGAGAATTTCCGTGTCGAGCACAAAGACGCAATGCACCTGGCGACACCGGGCGCGCGCTTCTTCCAACGCCGTGTGGTCGTCGGTGCGCAAATCGCGCCGGAACCACACCAGCCCCGTGGAGAATGGCTTTTCCATGATCGTCGTTAAAATTCACCCATGCCGCCGGATTCTGCCTCTTTTAACCTGACGCATCACTTTCTGATCGCCATGCCGGGATTGCAGGGTGAGCCGTTCTCCAAAAGCGTGGTTTACCTGTGTGAGCATAGCGAGCGCGGCGCGCTGGGCCTGGTCATCAACAAACCCAGCGATATCAAGCTCAAGGGTTTGTTTGAAAAGGTCGAGCTGCCGTTGATGCGCGAAGATCTGGTCAACGCGCCGGTGTTCCACGGCGGGCCTTTGCAGACCGAACGCGGATTTGTGCTGCACGAACCCATATTCGCTGCAGCCGACAAGCCGCAAGAATCGGTTTACGCCGCAACCATGACCATCCCGGGCGGCCTGGAGATGACCACCTCGCGCGACGTGCTCGAAGCCATCTCCACCGGCGCCGGGCCAGCCAAAGTGCTGGTTTCGCTGGGATATTCGGCTTGGGGGCAGGGTCAGCTGGAGTCCGAGCTGGGTGAAAACAGCTGGTTGACGGTGGATGCCGACATTTCTGTGATCTTTGACACGCCCGTCGAGCAGCGCTACGAGCGCGCTTTGCAATTGCTGGGCTTGCAGTCGTGGATGTTGTCAGCCGAGGCAGGGCACGCATGAGCGCGTTGGTGGGCACAACCTCCACCCGCGCTTCAAACGCCACGCCTGTTTCATCCCGTCTCCAGTCTTTTCTGGCACTTGATTTTGGTCTGAAGCGCATCGGTGTCGCAAGCGGCAACCGGCTGATGCAAATTGCCACGGCACAACGCACGGTCGTGGCCGATGGCGAGTCAAAATTTGTTGAAATTGCCGAGCGCATCCGGCAGTGGCAACCCGACGCCCTGGTGATCGGCGTGCCGCGCCATCCCGATGGCGCGCCACACGAGAACACGCTGCGCGCGCAACGCTTTGGGCGACAACTCGCGGGCCGGTTCGGCCTGCCGGTGTTTGAAGTGGATGAACGTTACAGCACAACGGAAGCGTTGTCGCAGGGCGCAAAAGATGCG
>JANNEZ010000113.1:0-1718 GCA_031379255.1 Rhodoferax sp.
TGCTATTTTGCTGCAATTTCGCCCTCTTCGCCAGACGGGTGATTTGTCTAGAGACCTGTTTCTAAGGTAACTGCGGGTTTACCCGGCCTGCAATTTGCTATTATTTATATAGCAAACTATCAATATAATACGTGACTTAGATGCTGAATTTTATTAAAATTTTTGCGGGAGAGACAAAATCACCTCAATCATACCCACTTTGGGTATAATTGAGGTTGAATTGAGTTCCTGCAAGCCTGAATGGTTTCATCTTGCCTGGGTTCAGGCATCCAACCCGTTGAGCCAGCCCGCAGCATCCCTGATCTGCACTTTGCCTGCGTCTTCCTCATGCCGCAGATTGCGCACGACCTGGACAGCCTGCGCATCAGCCCATTGCCCGGCAAACCGCGTCAAAGCGCCGTGTGGCTTGTTGTCAGACAGCTTGCATTCGATCAGGTGCGACAAGGCGGCGCCTTTTTTGGTGGTGTGGCTCAGGCAAAAATCCACCTCGGCGCCATCCTTGGTGCGCACGTAGTGCAAGTCCACCTCTTTGCCTTTGGCATCTTGCTGCCAATGAATGTGTTTGAGCAGATGGCAGGCAATCAGGTTTTCAAAGCGCACCCCGTCGTCACCCAATACCAGGCCGGTGTCGAAGAAATAGACTTTGGGCGCTTGCAGTGTGGCCCTGGCGATGTTGTGGTGCCAGGGGCGAACCACGAAAACAATATACAGCGCCTCCAGAATGTCAAGGTAACGCTTGAGCGTGACGGGTGACACATTCAGGTCACGGGCCATGGATGCCAGCGACAAGGGCGAACCGACACGCTGGCGCAACAGTTCCGCAAACAGGCGCATCGCGCTCAGCTCATGCAAACGCGAAAACTCCAGTACGTCGTTGCGGATGAGCCCGTCAAAATATTGCCTGCGCCAGCGTTGTGCGTCGTCGTCCGTCTCGGCCAGGCAAGGCTCCGGAAAACCGCCTCGCTCAAGCAGATGGGTCAAGGCATCCGCTGGTTTTGCGCCCGTCTGCACGCACCACTCCCGCACCGAAACCGGGTGCAGCCGCCAGGCGAAGAAGCGCCCCGCCAGCGACTCGCCCGATTGGCGAAAGGTGTCGAGCCGCGCGCTTCCCGTCACCAGCAGTTGCTGCCCTTTGGGTTTGCCGTCGACCACCCCCTTGAGCCATGCCTTCCAATCGGGCATCTTGTGGATTTCATCCAGCACCAACAATTTGGCCTGTGGCCGCCAGCCTTGCCGCAGGATCACGGCGCGGTCTTCGGCGATGTCATAGTTAAGGTACTGGCCGGGAGTCTCGTCCAGCAGCAGCTTGCTCAGCGTGGTTTTGCCAACCTGCCGCGCACCGGTGACGAACACCATTTTCTTGGCCAAGTCTTTTTGAATGAGATCGTCGGCGTAGCGTTTCATGCGACTATTTTATAGTCTAATATCAAAAGGTCGCGACTTTTTGATAGTGGACTATATAAAAGTCGCAATTTGACGTTTGCTGTGCTTATTGACGCCGTCGGCCTGAACCCCCGCAGCGCCGCTGGCGCTCAACTGTCTCTGACCCTTCGGGCAACCATCTGCAGTACGCAACGAAGGGGCCGTCGCTCAAACTCGCCCTACGGGCTCAAACAGTCGCGACTCAGTCGGTCTGCTGCGCAGCCCCCTGACCCCATCGTTTTACGTGCTTCGAGGCAGCGACAGACGAGCGCCAGCGGCGCTGCGGGGGTTCAGAC
>JANNEZ010000125.1:0-7309 GCA_031379255.1 Rhodoferax sp.
CCGCATGAACCTGGAAAACCACCCGGACCAGCCGGAGTGGCTGAGCCACGTCAACGCCAGCGTGCTGAAGGTCAAGCTGGCCACGGCCATCATCGGCATCTCGTCGATTCACCTCTTGAAGACCTTCATCAACGCCGCCAACTATTCCGAGAAGGTGTTGCTGTGGCAGACCGTGATCCACGTGGTGTTTTTATTGAGCGCGATGGCCATCGCCTATACCGACAAACTGATGGAGCGCGCCGACCATGACGCCAAGCTGGTCGACGGCCGCGCTAAAAACGACTAATCGGCAATGAATCGCTTTCTCGCAGCGCCCTTTTTGCCATATTTTTTTGAATCTCTGACCCATTCGAAATCATGACCACCATTCAAGCCGCCGACCTCGTCGAAACCATCTCTGCCGCGCTGCAGTACATCAGTTATTACCACCCGGCCGACTACATCTCCCACCTGGCGCGCGCCTATGAGCGCGAGCAAAGCCCGGCCGCCAAGGACGCGATTGCGCAGATCCTCACCAACAGCCGCATGAGCGCCACCGGCCACCGCCCGGTGTGCCAGGACACCGGCATCGTCAACGTGTTCCTGAAAATCGGCATGGACGTGCGTTTTGAAGGTTGCGCGGCCTACGGCAACGGCGCGCTGGACGACGTCATCAACGAAGGGGTGCGCCGGGGCTACAACCACCCGGACAACACCCTGCGCGCCTCCATCGTGGCCGACCCGCAGTTTGACCGCAAAAACACCAAGGACAACACGCCCGCCGTCATCAACGTGGAGCTGGTGCCCGGCGACAAGCTCGACATCGGCGTCGCGGCCAAAGGCGGCGGCAGCGAGAACAAATCCAAACTGGTGATGTTGAACCCGAGCGATTCCATCGTTGACTGGGTGCTCAAAACCGTGCCGACCATGGGCGCCGGCTGGTGCCCGCCGGGCATGTTGGGCATCGGCATTGGCGGCACGGCCGAAAAAGCCATGCTGATGGCCAAAGAGTCCTTGATGGAAGACATCGACATGTACGAGCTGCAGGCCAAAGCCCGCAACGTCGAAAAAGGCGGCGCGCCTTTGAGCAAAACTGAGTCTCTGCGAATTGAATTGCACGACAAAGTCAACGCCCTGGGCATCGGCGCGCAGGGCCTGGGCGGCCTGACCACGGTGCTGGACGTGAAGATCAAGATGTACCCCACGCACGCCGCCGGCAAACCGGTGGCGATGATCCCCAACTGCGCCGCCACGCGCCATGCGCATGTGGTGATGGACGGCAGCGGCCCGGTCTACCTTACGCCGCCTTCGCTTGACATCTGGCCCGACGTGCACTGGACGCCCGATTACAAGGCCAGCAAAAAGGTCGACCTCAACACCCTCACCAAGGCCGAAGTGGCGGCTTGGAAACCCGGCGACACCTTGCTGTTGAACGGCAAACTGCTCACCGGCCGCGACGCCGCCCACAAACGCATCCAGGATATGTTGGAAAGAATCGCGAAAGGCAGTGGCGAAAAATTGCCGGTCGACTTCACCAACCGTGTGATCTATTACGTCGGCCCAGTGGACCCGGTGCGCGACGAAGCGGTGGGCCCCGCCGGCCCCACCACGGCCACGCGCATGGACAAGTTCGTCGAGATGATGCTCTCAGAGACCGGCCTGATCAGCATGATCGGCAAAGGCGAGCGTGGGCCAGAAGGCATTGAAGCCATCAAGAAACACAAAAGCGCCTCGCTGATGGCGGTGGGCGGCGCGGCGTACCTGGTGAGCAAAGCCATCAAGACGGCCAAGGTGGTCGCGTTTGCCGACCTCGGCATGGAAGCGATTTACGAGTTTGACGTGGTGGACATGCCGGTCACCGTGGCCGTCGACTCCGCAGGCACCAGCGCCCACATCACCGGCCCGGCCGAATGGCAGAAAAAAATCGCCACAGGACAGTTCAAGGGCATTACAGTTGCAGCTGGGTAAAATTATTGCGAATTGTTACTACATTGCTTACCACTTTGCCTCCACCAAGGCTCCCGAGTTGAGCCAGCAGGTTAATCCATGAATCTCATTGACCCGAACCTGGACGACCCGCGCCGACGCTGGCTGATTCAGGCTTTGTCCGCCGGATTTTTCACCACAGCGCTCACCGACGCGGCCGCGCAGGGCTTCAGCATCTTTGGCTCCAGGCCGCAAAAGCTGCCGCCGACGCAGTCGATTTACGGCCTCTCGGGCCAGGTCACGGTGAACGACAGCGCGGCAACGCTGGCCACCCGCATCAAACCGGGCGACACGGTGGAAACCGGGAAAAACAGCGAGATCATTTTTGTCGTCAACACCCACTCGATGATTTTGCGCGGCGACAGCAAACTGTTGATCGAGCCACCCGCCGACGCGGCTGCCGGCTCGGCGCTGATCGCGGGTTTGCGCATGCTCACCGGCAAGCTGTTGTCGGTTTCGCGCAATGCGCCCATGCGGCTGAGCACCGCAACCGCCACCGTTGGCATCCGCGGCACCGGTTTTTATGTCGAGTCAGACCCCGATTTGAGCTACTTCTGCACCTGTTACGGCGCCACCGAAGTGGCCTCCAGCACCGACCCGCAGAGCCGGGAAATGATCGCCGCGTCGCACCATGACCGTCCGGTCTACATCGCCAAAGACGGCGCAGAAGGCCGCAAGATCCGCAATGCGCCGTTTTTGAACCACACCGATCAAGAGCTCGCCCTGATTGAAACCCTGGTGGGCCGGCGGGTGCCGTTTGTGTTTGGCAAAGACAATTACACGGCGCCCCGGCGCACGTATTGAAAACCCGGTTAAGCGCGCCTGACTAGAGCGCCCGTCTGGCGTGTTTTAAAATTAACATGGGTGTTAATTTTTACTGGACCTTAAGTCAATTTTGCGCTTAAAACTGATTTTTTAAATTATGTTGCTTAAAAATACATCATTATTGATATATTTTTAATAGCAAATAACGCAATTAATACGTGACTTACTGCTCTGGCGCGCCGTTCAGTATCCAGCCTAGAATTTTATCGTAATCATCCCGCCCGGGCTGGCCCGGCGCCAGAGCGTCGTTGAAGCCCGTGCGCAGCCCGCCATTGTGGTGATGGCCCGCCGGTTTGCGCAGCAGCGCGCTGGCGGCCAGATCGGTGAAGTTGATGCGGCCGCGCAATTCGGTGTAGAACCAGTGGTCGTTGGTGGCGTCAGCGCCGTTGCCAGTGCCGGCCCGGTCAAAATTCGAGTACCAGATCGGCGGCGTCACGGTGCCATTGCCACCGCTTTGGTGGCAGCTGACGCAATTGCCACCCGCTGCGTTTTGCAAAATTGCCTTGATGTCGGCGAAACGCAGAGCTGCCGGGTTGTAGGCCAATGCCGTGTCGACCACCAGTGTCATGGTGGCTGGCGTGCTTGAGGTTGTGCCATTGCCGGTGGTCAGCTGGATCACGTAACTGCCAGGCACGGCGGCGGTGAAGGTCGGGTTGGCGGCGTTGGCGCTGCTCAGGGTGGCCCCCGGCGGACCGGCGGTGATTTGCCACAGGTAGCTGCTGGAATACAGGCTCATGGCGCTCGACAGCGTGGTGGCCAGCTGCTTGACGACGCGGCTCGGGCCCGGGTCGGCAATCGGGCGGCCGGGGCGCTGGGCAGCGTCTGCGTACCCCTTGGCGGCGAGGAAGGTGGCCATCGGGCCGTTGATGCTGGGCGTGCTCCAGTATTTGTCGGCAATCAGTTTGGCCAGTGGCATATTGCCGCGGTCGATCACATGCGCCTTGATGCGGTCGGCGTAACCATCGAATTTGGTGAAGGTGTCAAAGTCGAGGTCGGACTGGTTGCCGGTGCCGCGCAGCAGGTGGCAAACGCGGCAGGCCTGCGCCTGCGTGTTCAGGTACAGCGAGGTTTGGCCGTTGGCCTGCCAGTCTGTCGGCACATAGGTGTCTTGCGCCGCCGTGGCATTGAGCGGCAGGCCATCGCCGCCGTACATGTCTTTGAGGTGCAGGGCTGCGGTGCCCTGGTATTCGTTGACCGTGGCTACCCCGCCATTGCCGGCGCGGTTGGCGGCGCGGCACGCGTCTTCGGCAAAAGCGGAGGGCGCAGAGCCGCTGGGCAACGGCATCGAGCACAGAACCATTTTGTTGATGGTCTTGATTTTGCTTTCCTGCAGGGCGCGGCTGAAACCCGGCAGCGTGGAGAAATCAAACGAGGCGGGCTCAAACGGGTGCAACTGCGCGCCCACGTCGCCACGCGCCTGCGAGACGGAATTCATCACCTTGGCAAACAGGCGCTTGCCCAGCGCGTCTGGCGGCGTGAGCGGGTCGCCACGGCCGCCGTGGCAACTGATGCAGACGGTGGGCATGGCTTTGTTGCCGCGCCCGTCCAGGCTCAGCGTGAGCAGGCGAGCGCCGGTATTGGGGTCAAAGGTGTAGAACTTGGCAAACTTGACCGTGCCGCCCGGGCCGGGGCTGAACTCGATGCCGTTGGTGCCCAGGTGCCATTGCGTGGCGCCGGTAATGGCCGCCTCCAGGTTGAACGGCGAATAGGCGCCATAACCGCCCACCAGGAAGTTGTCGACGACAAAGGCGAGCGTGCCATCTGCGTTCTGGCGCGCTGTCATCTTGCGGCCATAACCCAAATCGCGCTGGTCGCCGACGATCACGGTTTCTTCGACAACGCCGGGGCCAGCGACGCCAAACTGGTTGAAGGCCTTGAACTTGGCCACCGTGTCGCGGTCATTGTTGGGGTCAATGGCTTCGTAATAAGCCGTCGCGTACGCCAATGAATCGACCTGCAGCGAGCCGTCGGCCTGTTTTTGCGGGTTGGGAAACAGCAGGAAACTGTCGGGGCCGCTGGTCGCCGCTGGGGGAAGTTTGGCGCCCGGCACCACGTCACCCCCGCTGGAAGTGCCACCGCCGCCGCCGCCGCAGGCCGTCAACGTGGCCAGCGCAGCGATGAGCACGCCTTGGCGCGCCCGCGCGGCCAGGCGGGTGTGAAGGTGTCGCGGGGTCATGTTGAAACTCATGGGGTCTGTCCTAGAACCGCACCAAATACGTGATCGCCCATTGGTTGGCAATGTAACTGTCTGGCGAGGTCACAAAGGCCGGGCGCAAGCTCGGCGTCGAGCGGACATGGCGCCAGGAAAAATCAAGCGAATCGCGTGGGCCCAGGCCCAGGTTGTAGCCGAAAGTGGCGAGCACCGTGCGGCCTTCGAGCTTGTAGCTGAACAACTGGCCGCCGGGGTAGGCGTCGTCCTGTACAAACACCTTGGCCACACTCACATTTTCAAGCGACGCCTGGCCGGTGGAGACGATGTCGCCAAAGCGGTATTCGCCGGTGGCATACAGAGTTTCGCGGTCCGAGAGCGAGTAGTCGGCATTGAGCCGAAGCGCGGTCTCCGAGGTGTTGAAAACAGCGCTGTTGCCGAAACGCTGGTTGCTGGAGAGCGCCCCGAAGAGGCTGATGCGGTCAGTCAATGGCTGCCGCACAGAGGCGCCGAAGGAAGTGCGGTAACCGTTGCGCAGGTAGGACTGGAAGCGCTCGGCGGCGATTTTTCCAAACAGGCCAAAGGTGGGGGCGTCAAACTCGGAGGATCCGCGGTATTGGTATTCGCCTTCAATGCCGGCCGAGATGCGGGAGAGGCCATTGAAGCGCTGGAAGCGTTCGCCACCCAGGGCGCCGCTGAGCACAAAACGGGAATTCTCGGAGAGTTGGTAGACCTCTGACTTGCTGACATTCACGCTGTAATTGCTGTCAGACTGTTTGTCTGGCCCGGCTTTGGCGCGCGTGACGTTGTCGTCAACCATGTAGCTGGCGTCGACCTGGATGTCCAGCGGTTTGGTGGCTTCGTCTGAATAGTTGCCCACCAGCCGTGGCAGGCCTTTGGCGTCGAAATCCTTGGTGAGCTTGAACTGCAGCGCGTAACTCGAGGCCTGGCCGAAGGTCTGCGTGAGCTGGTAGTCCACACCGAGAGTCCAGCCGTTGCGCATGATGAAGTCGCTGCCCAGGCCGAGCACCAGCGCGTCGCGCCCGCTGCCAGCGGCGGCCAGGCCGTAACGCGGGCCGCCGATCTGGTCGGCATAGGAGATGAAGGCCTGGCGGTCGCTTTGGAACTCGTGGCGCACCTCGGCGCGCACGCGCGGGATGGCCCAGCCGAAACTGGTGGAATGGATCGACTCGGCGCGGGCCCCCAACGCCCCCTGCAAGGACGAGGACGTTTGGTCGAAATAAGTCAACGCGTAGGTGCCAGCGCCGTTCTCGGTGCTGTCTTGCAGGCGCTCGGCGGAATAGTCAAGGCGCGCGTATGGCGAGAACATCGCGCCGTTGTTGCGGAATTCGAATCCGCCAGTGAGCGAGCCAAACACCTGCGTGCCTTTGCGGTTGCCCAAGGCGAAATCGTTGATGGGAACAACGTAACGGCGCGTGTCGAACTCGAGGCTGCCAATGCCGAGCATGCCGTCTATGAAACTGCCGGGCGCGGGGGCGTAACTGGCGTACGCGGCCAGCGAGAGGCCGCGCCCGTCGTTTTGCGAACCGTCGGTGCCAATATTGGTTTTGTCGCGGCCATAACCCAGGCCCAGGCCAACCACCAGCTTGTCGTTGATGCGCCGGTCAGCGCCGAAGGTAATGCCGCTGGTGCTGAAATCGTAGGCGCCTGAGGCGGTGGTGGCATCCTTGTTGCCAAAACTGGCGACGCCCTCCACCCAGTAACTGGTGGCGCCCAGCGCCGGCGCGCCACTCGAAGGCACCAGGTTGGCCATGTTGACGGAGTTGGTCGTGAGCAGTTGCGTCACGGCCTCCGAAAAGGGCAGAGACTTCAGGCCAGCGCCGGTGGCTACGGCATCCAGAGCCTGCGCCTGGGTGATCGCCACAGGCGCATTGCCTGCGGCATCCACCAATGTCCCGGCACGCGCCGCTTCAAAGACTGAGGATGTCGCTGATGGGACAACTGTCGCGGCTTGTTGCCTCGGCAGGTTCACCGCAGCAGGCGCCGCGCTGCGGGATTGCAAAGCCGTACCCAACGCACCGCCATCACTGCGTTGATGCAGGGATTCCATGCGGCGCTGGAAGTTGGAAATCTGCGCCCTTGAAAACCGCTGCGCCGTATCCGCTTGCGCGGCCACCAGCGCGGCCACCGTGGGGTCTTGCGTGGGGTCGGGCCGACCGGTCACGGTGATGCGGACCTGGCCCGGCGTGGTGGTTCCGCCACCGGTGAAATAGGCGACCGCCGTGAAAACGTCGGTGCCAAAATAATTGTTGACCGGCGTGTAGGTGACGTTGGTGCCGCTCACGCTCACGCTGCCGTGCGCCGGTGTGGCCAGGATCGAGACACCCGTGGGCGTGTAGGCCGGGAACA
>JANNEZ010000140.1:0-14178 GCA_031379255.1 Rhodoferax sp.
GAACTGGAAGGTCTCGGGCATTGGCGACTTCAACGGCGATGCCAAGGACGATGTGTTGTGGAGAAACTTCGGCACCGGCGCCAATGCGATCTGGAATGGCGCCAACAGCGCCAGCCTGATTCCCACCATCAACATCCCGGACCAGGGCTGGCAGGTGGCCGGGGTGGCCGACTTCAATGGCGATGGCAAGGATGACATCCTATGGCGGCAGAACACCAGCGGGGCCAATGCGATCTGGAATGCGGGCAGCACCGGCGGGCCCGCCATACCGATCATCAATGTGGCGGACCTGAACTGGAAGGTGGCCGGGGTGGGGGATTACAACGGCGATGGCAAGGCGGATGTGGCCTGGCGGCATGCGACCACCGGGGCCGATGCGATCTGGAATGGGGCCAACTCTGCTACCCCGCTCACCCTGATTGGTGTGGCTGACTTGAACTGGACGCTGCCTGAGCAAACCAATACCTGGGTGAATGCGGCGGGGGTCTATGCGGTTTGAAAAAGCCGCATAGTAAAGTCCTGCCAATGAGCTCCCCCACTGCACCAAATAAAAACGAACTCCCGGCCGCCTTCCGGCAACTGCGCTCCGCCTTCATCACCGTCGCCATCTTCAGCGGTTTCCTGAACCTGCTGATGCTCTCGCCTTCGCTGTACATGTTGCAGGTGTATGACAGGGTGCTGGGCAGCCGCAACGAGACCACGCTGTGGGTGCTGACGCTGCTGCTCATAGGCGCATACGTGTTCATGGGCGCGCTGGAGGCGATCCGCACCTGGGTGCTGGTGCGTGTGGGGGCGCGCTTCGACGCCGGCCTGAACACGCGGGTTTTCAACGCCACGTTCGAGCGCAGCCTGCGCAACGCGGGCAGCAATGCCGCGCAGCCCCTGCACGACCTCAACACCGTGCGCCAGAGCCTGACCGGCACCGCCCTGCTGGCCCTGTTTGACGCGCCCTGGATGCCGATCTACCTGGTTGTGATTGCGCTGTTTTCATGGGAGCTGGCGTTGTTTGCGCTGGTGGGCGCATTGATCCTCGGGGCGTTGGCGCTGGTGAACGAGAAGCTGTCCAAACCCAAGCTTGATGAAGCGCAGCGTTACAACGGGCTGTCGCAGATGGCCCTGACCAACCACCTGCGCAACGCCGAAGCCATCGAGGCCATGGGCATGTTGCCCGGCATCCGCCAGCGCTGGCATGGCCTGCACCAAAAGCAGATTGCGCTGCAGGCGGCCGCGAGCGACCAGGCCGCTGTGATGGGCGGCCTGACGAAGTTCGTGCGCATCACCATGCAGTCCCTTTCTCTGGGGTTTGGCGCCCTGCTGGTGCTCGAAGGCAAGATGTCGCCTGGCAGCATGATCGCCGCCTCGGTGCTGGTAAGCCGGGCGCTGGCTCCAGTGGAGGCCCTGGTGGGCAACTGGAAGCAGATCATCACTGGCCGTGCCGCCTGGGCCCGGCTGCATGAGTTGCTCGACGGGCACCCGGCGCGCCAGGCGGGCATGGCCATGCCCGCGCCGCAGGGCGCCGTCCGCTTTGAAGGTGTCTCCACCGCCGCGCCCGGCAGCCAGCAGGCCATTTTGAGGAACGTCAACTTCGGCATCGCCGCCGGGGAATGTGTGGCCGTCATTGGCCCCAGCGGTTCGGGTAAATCCACACTGGCGCGCCTGATGGTGGGGGTGTGGCCAGCGCTGGCGGGCACGGTGCGGCTGGACGGCGCCGATTTGCACCGCTGGAGCAAAGACGAGCTGGGGCCGCATCTGGGTTATTTGCCGCAGGACATCGAGCTGTTTGACGGCACGGTGGCCGACAACATCGCGCGTTTTGGCGAAGTCGATTCTGCGCTGGTGATAGAAGCCGCCACCCGTGCGGGCATGCACGACGCCATTTTGCGATTGCCAAAAGGCTACGACACGCCTCTGGGTGCGGGCGGCAGCGCGCTCTCGGGCGGGCAGCGGCAGCGCATCGGCATCGCGCGGGCGCTGTACGGCAACCCGGCGCTGGTGGTGCTGGACGAGCCCAATTCCAACCTGGACGAAGCCGGTGAACGCGCCTTGACAGACACCATCCGCGACCAGAACGCCCGCGGCAAAACCACGGTGCTCATCACCCACCGCCTGTCGGCCCTGGCGGCCGTCAAAAAGGTGCTGGTATTGGTGGAGGGCAGCGTCAAGGCGTATGGCCCGCGCGACGAAGTGCTGGCGGCGATGCAGGCCAAACCGCCCTCGCCCCCTACACCAGCTCATCCAGCCGCGCCTGAAGCGCCTGGCCGCCAGGAGGTGAACCATGGCTGACATCTCCACCGTTGACAACAAACGCGAGGTGGACCTGAACGATGCCCGCCCGCGCCGCTGGGGCTGGTGGCTGCTGGCCATCGGGTTTGGCGGATTCACCGCCTGGTCAATCCTGGCGCCGCTGGACGCTGGTGTGTCAGCGCCAGGCTCGGTGGTTGTCACCGGCAACCGCAAGGCCGTGCAATCGCTGGCGCCCGGCAAGATTGCCGAAATACTGGCCAAAGATGGTGACAAGGTGACGGCAGGCCAATTGCTGGTCCGCCTGGACAACACCCAAAGCCGCTCCCAGTTGGACATCACCAAGGGCCAGTGGTTGACCAGCCTGGCCACCGAAGCCCGCTTGATGGCCGAGCGCGCAGGCAAAGCCGTGCCTGATTTTTCTGCCCCCGCGTTGCAAGACAAAGCCGACCCGCGTGCCGCCGCTGCGGTAGCCGGGCAAACCCAGTTGCTTGCGGCACGGCGGCAGGCGCTGGCGCAGGAGCTGGCCGTGATGCAGGAAAACATACGCGGCCTGGAGTTTCAGACTCAAGGCACAGACGCGTCGCGCCGCGCCAAGGAAGACCAACTGAAGCTGCTCAACGAGCTGATCAAAAACCAGCAGGGTCTGGCCGACGAGGGCTTTTTGCCGCGCAACCGCATCCTGGAGCAGCAACGCTCGGCCGCCAGTCTTGCCGGGGCCATTGCCGAAGACATCGGCGCGGCTGGCCGCAACCGGCAGGCGGTCGCCGAGGTCCGGGCGCGCATGCTGAGCCGCCAGCAAGACCTGAGAAAAGAGGTTGAAACACAGCTGGCCGATGTGCAGCGCGACGCCCAATCGCAAAAGAGCCGCCTGGATGCGCTTGAATTCGACCTGGCCAATACCGACATCCGCTCACCCGCCGCAGGTGTGGTGATGGGCCTGGCCGTTCATACGGCGGGGGGCGTGGCAGCCGCTGGCACGCCCCTGATGGAAATCGTGCCCCAGGGTGAAGCCCTGCGCATTGAAGCGCAGATCGCGCCGCATCTGATTGACAAGGTCAAAGCTGGTTTGCCGGTAGACATTTTGTTCACCGCCTTTGACCAGGCCAACACCCCGCATGTGCCGGGCAAGGTGCTGCAAGTGTCAGCCGACGTGTTGATGGAGCCCAAGCAGAACATGCCCTACTTCAAGGCCACCGTGGAGGTCACGCCAGAGGGCATGGCCAGCATGAAGCGGTATGACATCCGCGCGGGCATGCCGGTCGAAGTGTTTGTGCGCACCGGTGAACGCAGCGCGATGAGTTATTTTTTGAAGCCGCTGCAAGACCGCATGAAACGCGCGCTGACTGAACCATGAGCGAGCCATGAGCGCGCTGGCCCATAGTTTTGGCGCACTGCTGCTGGCAGCGGCCTGCGCGCCATGCACCGGTGGCGAACTGCAAAAGGCGTTTGACGCCGCGCTGCAAACCGACCCCAGCTACCAGGCAGCCCGGGCCGAGCTGGCCTCCAGCCTGCAAAACCTGCCCATCGCCCGGGCCGGCCTGCGCCCTTCGCTGAGCCTGAGCCTTACAGACAGCAAGGTGGATGGTTCACGCACCATTGACAACCCGCCCTTTGCGCCGGTGACGCAAACCCTGGACTACCGCTCCCCCACGCAAAGCCTGAACCTGCGCGCGCCTTTGTACAACCGCGAGGCGGCCAAAAAAATCGAGCTTGCCCAGGCGCAGGAGGCCTATGCCCTGGCGCTTTTGCGGGTGCGGCAGGCCGAGCTGGCTGACCGGCTTGCCAAAGCCTGGCTGGAAGCGCTGTTCTCTGACCATAAACTTGCGGCTGCCCGCATTCAGCTTGAGGCAGCCCAGGTGCAGAGCACCGTCGCTAGCCGGCGCCTGGCGCTCGGCGAAGGCACCCGGCCGGAGGTGGCAGACGCCGTATCTGCGTACGACACCGCCAAGGTTCAGGTGGCGGAAGCGCTGTCCCTGCGCGAACTGGCATTGTTGGCGCTTCAGCAGATGAGCGGGTTCAGCGCCACGTCAATCGCACCTGTCTTGCCCACAGCGCCAGGGTTAACCGATCGGCCACCATTGCCACCATTAAGTGACACGCTGGACCGGCTGCTGGCGCAGGCTGAGGTGGCAAATGCCACTTTGGCCGTGCGCCGTTTTGCAGTGCAGGCAGCGAAGACTTCCGTAGAGCGCGCCCGGTCCGGCCACTACCCGAGGCTGGACTTTGTGGCCAGCCTGACCCAAGCCAGCAACGAGTCTCTGAGCACCATCAACCAGTCGGCCAACCAGCAATACTTCGGCTTGCTATTCTACATGCCGCTCTACAGCGGTGGCGCGGTGTCGGCGGGTGTGACCCAAGCCCTGGCCGACCAAACCCGCGCCGAAGCCGAACTTGCCGCCGAGCAGCAGACGGTGGTGCGTGATGTGACCCGTCTTTATCACATGGCCAGCCTGGGCGGCGACAGGCTGGCAGCGCTGCACACCACCCTTGACGCGGCAACGCTCAACCTTGAAGCGGCGCAAAAAAGCCTGACTGCCGGCCTGGCCACCCAGCTGGATATCGCCCAGGCCCGGCGCAAGCTCGCGGTGGCTGCCCAGGAGCAGGTTCAAGGCCTGCACGATCTTCTTCTGGGGCGTCTGCGCCTTCACTTGCGCACTGGCGAGGAACCCGCTGCAGCGGTGCAGCGCCTTGAGGAGGCGCTTGCCGCCAGCCCATGACACCCAAAAAATTCCTTTTCATCCACCAAAACTTTCCGGGCCAGTTTGTCCACGTGGCCGCTGAGCTGGCCCGCCTGGGCCATGACGTGGTGGCCCTGGGCATCAAGGGGCGCCCGGTGCCCGGCGTGAAATACCTGCGTTACCTGCCCAAGGCCCCTTCCAAGGTCTCAGAGGTGGAAGCGTCGATTGATTTTGAAACCAAAATCGTGCGCGGCACCGCCTGCGCGCAGGTGATGGCCAGGCTCAAAAAAGACGGCTTCACGCCGGATGTGATCGTGGCCCACCCCGGCTGGGGCGAGTCTCTTTTCTGCAAAGACGTGTGGCCCGAAGCCCGCCTGGTGATGTTTGCCGAGTTTTTTTACCGGGCAGACGGCACGGACTACAACTTCGACCCCGAATTCACCACAGACAGTCTGGCTGGCCGCGTGCGCCTGCGCATCAAAAACACCGTGCACCTGCATGCGTTGCATGCCGCAGACGCCGTTTATTCACCGACCGAATGGCAAAAAAGCCAGCTACCCGGCGAATACCTGCCCAAAACGCGGGTGATTTTTGACGGCATCGACACCGCCCTGGTGCAGCCCGAGCCCAAAGCCTTCATCCACCTGAAGCGCGAAAACCTCAAACTCACGGCGAACGACGAAGTCATCACTTTTGTCAACCGCAACCTGGAGCCTTACCGCGGCTTCCACATCTTCATGCGCGCGCTGCCCGAGATACTGCGCAACCGCCCGAAGGCGCACGTGCTCATCGTGGGGCGCGACGAGGTGAGTTACGGCAGCATGCCGAAAAACGGCAAAAACTGGCGCGAAGTCATGCTGGCCGAAGTCGGCGCCCAGTTGCCCATGGAACGTGTCCACTTCCTGGGCGGGCTGGATTACAAAGACTATCTGCGCGTCATGCAGGTCTCCAGTTGCCACGTCTATTTGACTTACCCGTTTGTGCTCTCCTGGAGCTGCCTGGAAGCCATGAGCTGCGCCAAAGTGGTGGTGGCCAGCGGCACGCCGCCCGTCCGGGAGGTGATCGAACATGGCAAAACCGGTCTGCTGTTTGATTTTTTTGATGTGGCGGCCCTGAGCCGGCAGGTCATCGGGGTGCTGGAAAACCCTGAGGGCTTTGCGCACCTGGGCGTCGCCGCACGCCAGCGCGTCATCGAGCGGTATGACTTGAAAACCCGCTGCCTGCCTGAACTTCTCAAACTGATTGACGCTTAGTTTACTATTATATTTGTAGCATACTATTGAATAAATACGTGACTTAATGCCCGATTTAATCAAAATTTTTGAAAATCCGGCGTCACAATGAAAAATGTTAACTTCCATGTTAATTATTTTTCCGTGTAACAAGAAAATTACCAGCCGGCATCACCCATTTGGGGGATGGTGCTCCGCCAGCGACGTGGTATAAAAGGTCAACCACATTACAACTTGATACGCTGTGGCACCTCTGGAGACATTTTCGAGGACGCGGTCAACCATTAGGGGAAACTGACATGGCAACCATCACTGGCACACTTGGCAACGACACCCTGACCGGCTTTGCGGGCGACGACACCTTTGTCATCAACGTCACGATGCTCAACGGCGTGGTCACAGCCGCCGAGGGTTTTGACACCTTGGTCAACAACGACGGCACGGGCACCGGCTTTGATGTGCTCAACCTCATCGGTTTGTCAATCTCAAACACCTATGTCCAACGTGGTGGCAACGATTTACAGCTGAGTTTCCAGGCCAGCAGTCAATGGGGCAGTGAAGGCCCGTCCGTCGGTGGCGTTGGCGGCATCACGTTGAAAGATTTTTTCACAGCCAGCGCAGGCAACCGAGTGGACCGCATCCAGTTCAGCGACGCCTACGCGAACATCACGCCGCTCAGCACCTACCTGCGGGTCGATCAGTTCAACCTTGCCAACATCCTGCAATACACCGCTCACTTCAGTATTGCCGGCAACGACACGATGATCGGGTCGGCCCTCGACGAGGAGTTCAATCCAGGCGATGGCAATGACTCTGTAGACGGTGTCAGCGGATATGACGTGGTGAACTACGGCTGGGGCAACGTGGGCAACGGCATCACCGTCAACATGGCCCTGGCCAGCGGCCAAGTGACCAATGACGGCAATGGCGGCGTGGACACCCTGGTCAACATTGACCGCATCAACGGCACTGCCCTGAACGACACCATGACGGGCGGTGCCACCTTGATGGATCTTTTTGGCGACGCAGGCCACGACTCCCTCACCGGCGGCTCCGGCCAGACGCAGCTTCAGGGTGGCAGCGGCAATGACACCCTGACCGGCGGCAGCGGTTTTGCCTATGCTGTTTTCTGGGACGCGCAAGAAGGCGTGACCGCCAGCCTGCTCAACAACAGCTCATTTGCGCCAACCCTGGGCAACGACACTTTTGTGGGCATCGACGGCCTAAACGGTGGCAATTACAACGACAACCTGACCGGCGACAACAACTCCAACAATTGGCTGTACGGCGGCGGCGGCAACGACTCCCTGTTTGGCCTCGACGGCAACGACACCATGTACGGTGGCGACGGCAATGACAGCCTCGACGGCGGCAATGGCGGCGACAGCCTGTTTGGCGAAGCCGGCAATGACACTCTGAACGGCGGCATCGGCTTCTTCAATGACATGCTCGACGGCGGCATCGGCAACGACAGCCTGATGGGCCTTGACGGCAACGACACGCTGAAAGGCGGTGACGGCAACGACAGTCTGTATGGCGGCAACAACGACGACTGGCTGCTGGGTGGCCTGGGCAATGAGGCCATCATGGATGGCGGAGCTGGGTACGACACCCTGGCTTACGGCGACTATCTGACGTTTGTCGCTGGTGGTGGCTACATCTTCAATTACTCGTTCCAGGGCGCCAACGGCTACAGCAACATCCAGGTGACCGGGCGGGGCGCCAACCCGGCCAGCTTTGAGCAGGACAACGGTGTCATCGGCATTGAACAGATCAACGGCACCGCAGGCGACGACATCATGCGGGATCTGGGCGACAACCGCGAGATGAACTTCCAGGGCCTGCGCGGCAATGACGTGATTGTCGGCAGCCCGTTTGATGGCATTCTTGACTTCGCCATTTACAACGAGCTCACAAGCCCGACGACCCACATTGAGGTGGACCTGGATCCGCTGCAGTTCAACAAATACCTGATCGGCGGCAACTTCTACGGCAATGTGGCCGTGGTCAACGGCAACAGCATTGCCACGGGTGGCACGGTCACCGAAGTGGACGCCCTCCAGGGGATTGGTGCCATTATTGCCACGGGCGGCGCCGACATCATCCTCGGTTCAAACAGGCCGTTTGAGTTCTTCCGCGGCATGGCTGGCAACGACACCATTGACGGCCGTGGCGGCTTCGACGTGGTGGACTACGGCAATATCGGCAGCGGTGGTTCCGGCATCAGCATCACGCTGGCCGCTGTGGGCCTTGACACGACGGTTGCCAATGATGGAACCGGCGGAGTGGACACCTTGCGAAACATCGAGGCGATACACGGCACCAACAGCAACGACACCCTCACCGGCAACGAGGCCGACAACCGCCTGCGCGGACGGGCCGGCAGTGACACGCTGGATGGCGCTGGCGGCTTCGACGAAGCCGATTACAACAACGCCACATCCGGGCTCACCATCACCCTGGCGGAAGGCAATACAACGACCGGCGTGAATGACGGCCAGGGCGGCACGGATACGCTGATCAACATCGAGGGCCTGCGCGGCGGCGCGTTCAGCGACGCCCTGGCAGGCAACAGCGTTGCAAACACCTTGTTTGGCCGCGACGGCGACGACACCCTGACCGGCGGCGGCGGAAACGACACGCTGGACGGCCAGGGTGGGTTTGACTTCGCGTTCTACAACAACCTGCTGGACGCCAATGGCTACAGCCTGGTGCTCAACAATGCCACCAGCACGCTGAACGTTACCGGCAAAGGCAGCAATAGCGCCTACACCGAAACCGACACGCTCTATTCCATCGACGTGATCGGCGGCACCGCCTTCAACGACACGATGACCGATGCCGTGGCGGGCCACAACACCTATTTCGGCGGCTACCTCGGCAACGACACCATCACCGGCAACGCCGCCGACTACGACTTTGCTGTGTACAGCGAGCGCGATGGCCTGCACCATGTCAACGCCAACCTTGGCACAGGCGTGGTTACCCTCACCCACGACACCATTGGCGGGACAATTGAAACCGACACCCTGGTCGACATCCGCGGCTTCTGGGGCAGCCAGGGCAGCGACTCGCTGATAGGCGGCGCCGCAGATGAATACTTCCGTGGTTATGCCGGCAATGACACCGTCGATGGCGGTGCCGGCGTGGACTTTGCCGACTTCCGTACGGGCTCTGCCGTCAACGTGACGCTGGCTGAGGCTGGCGACACGCTGGTGGCCGACGGCCTGGGTGGCACCGACACCCTTCGCAACATCGAAGCGATCTCCGGCTCCGGCAACAACGACACCTTGACCGGCAACTCGCAAGACAACCGCTTGCGCGGACGCGGCGGCAACGACATCATCGACGGCGGCGCCGGCATTGACGCCATCATCCATAACCTGGCGTTCAGCGCCATCTCGGTTGACCTGAATGGCTCTGTCAACAACGTGCAAGACGGCGAAGGCGGCACAGACTCCGTCACCAATGTAGAACACGTCCTCGGCGGCGATTACAACGACACCATCAAAGGCAGCACGGCCAACAACGCCATTGAAGGCGGCAAGGGCGACGACATATTGATGGGCCGCGAAGGCAATGACACGCTGGACGGCACCAGCGGCTTCGACCGGGCCGACTATTCCTATCTGGTTGACGCCAACGGCTACACCTTCACAGTGGGCGCGACCACTGTTGCCGTGACTGGCAAAGGCGCCAACAGCGCCTACACCGAAACCGACACCATTGCAAACATCGACGGTTTCATCGGCACCGCTGGCAACGACACCCTGGCCGACACCGCCGCCGGGCACCAGAGCTACTTTCAGGGCAGCCTGGGCAACGACACCATCATCGGCAATGTGGAAGAGACCGACTTCGTCACCTATTACGAACGTGGCAGCACCATCTCCATCAACGCCAACCTGGCCACCGGCGTGGCCACTATCACCGACTCGTCCAACCTGTCGCTGTTTGAAACCGACACCCTCGTCAACATCAACGGCTTTATGGGCGGGCAGGGCGGCGGCAACGACACCGTCACCGGCAATTCGTTGAACAACTGGCTGCGTGGCGGAGGGGGCAGCGACACCATTGATGGGGGCGCTGGCTTCGACACTGCCAGCTACAGCAACTCGCTGCAGGGCATCCAGGCCCAGATGGCCGAAGCCGGCATTTTCTTCAACGTGGTTGACGGCATCAATGGCACCGACTCTCTCAACAACATTGAAGGCATAGGCGGCACCTTCTACGACGACTCGCTGCAAGGCAACAGCGCTGACAATTTTTTCCGGGGTGAAAACGGCTACGACTACATCGACGGCGGCGCCGGCATGGACTGGGCCGACTATTTCAACTCCGAAAAGGCTGTCAACATCACGCTGGCGGAGACCGGGCAGACCCTGGTTGCCGACGACGGTTATGGCGCGTCCGACATTCTGGTCAACATCGAGGGACTGTACGGCTCCAGCTACAACGACACGCTGACCGGCAACTCGCTGAACAACGTGTTCCGCGGCTACTCCGGCAGCGACACCATGGACGGCCTGGGCGGCATCGACATCGTGCGTTACACCAGTTCTAGCAGCGGCATCACGATAGCGCTTTCGACAGCCGGCGTAGATACCGTGGTCAACGACGGCACCGGCGGCGTCGACACGCTGCGCAATATTGAAAACATCCAGGGCTCCAATTTCAACGACAACTTCAGCGGCAACGAGCTGGCCAACGATCTGCAGGGCCGCATGGGCAACGATACCCTGCGCGGCAATGGCGGCAACGACTCTCTGGACGGCGAAACGGGCGTTGACCGCGCCGTCTTCACCGGCAACAAGGCTGACTACACCATCAGCTTCGACTCGGTGAATGGAAGCTACAGCGTGGCCGACAGTGTGGGCGGGCGCGACGGCACCGACACCCTTAAGAGCATTGAAGTGTTGCAGTTTGCCGATGCCACCACCACGCTGGGCTCCATTTCGGTGGACCCGCGCGGCACTTACCTGAGCGCAGCGCCGACCGACTTGGTCAATTCACCGACCACTGTCCTGCTTGCGGATCTGGGCCTGGCACCGGGCGACATCATCACCCTCACCCGCAATGGCGACTACCAGCCCGGCATTGGCGGCAGCTTCAGCGACACCGCAACCAGCATGCTGGCGGTGTTCACCGATGGCACGAATTTTGTTGCGCCGGACACTTACCTGGGGTTCACCTCCCCCGTGCAAGGCGTGTCGCCCTTCCTGCCCACCGACGTGGGCCAGGATTTCTCTGTGGTGGGTGGCATCACGGTGGTCAAAATTCCGGTGGGGGCAACCACACTGAAGTTTTCGGTCAGCGACAGCTACTTCCAGGACAACATCGACCCGGATGGCGACTATGCCGTCACCATCCGCAAACTCGATGGCGGCACGAACTACACCGGCGCTGACCAGATCTTCGGCACCTCCGGCAACGACTCTCTATTGGGTCTGGACGGGGCAGACACCATGTTTGGCGGCACCGGCAACGACACCATGGATGGCGGCGCGGGCAACGATAACCTGAATGGCGGCGACGGAGACGACAGCCAATTGGGCGGAGCTGGTGGCGACTTTTTCAACAACAGCGCCGGCAACGACACGATGGACGGTGGCGTGCTGCTTGACTACATCAATTTCATTGAATTAAACAGCATCAGCTATGGCAATGCCACGGGCGGCATTCTGATGGATCTGACGGGCATCACCGGCAACGGCAGCATAGGCAGCGGCACCGTAACAGGTGACGCGTCCGTCGGAAGCGACGTGTTGCGCAACATAAGCTTTATCACCACCACCAACTTCGACGACACGGTCATTGGCAGCGCAACCGATCAGTTTGAACATTTTGAGGTGGGTGCGGGCAATGATTCGCTGGATGGCGGCGCATTTGCTGGCACCCGTTCCAATAATCGGGTCAGCTACCAGAATGTCACAGTAGCAGGCGTGGTAGTGGATTTGATCGCCGGCACGGCCGTCGGACAAGCGGGCAGCAATGCAGGCAACGACACTCTTGCCAACATCAACTTTGTTCGGGCCACCGGTTTTGCCGACACCTTGCTGGGAACAGAAATCGTCGACCGATTCGAGTCGTTTGAAGGGCGTGACGGCAATGATTTCATCGACGGCAAAGCCGGCACTGACCAACTGCGGTTTGACGGCGCGTCTGGTGGGGTTACTGCCAGCCTGGTCAGCAACACCTCCAGCGGCGCAGGCGTGGGCAGCGATACGTTTCTCAATATCGAGCAGTTGCGCGGCGGTGGCTTTGATGACGTGTTCACTGGCAACGACGTAAGCAACAACCTGGACGGCCAGGGCGGCAACGACAGCCTGGCGGGCGGAGGCGGTCGCGACACGCTGGTCGGCGGCGCAGGCAATGACACCCTTGAGGGCGGCCTTGTCCTGGACCGCATCAACGGCACCGACTTGAACTTTGCCAGCTTCGGTGGCAGCTCAGCGGGCATCACATTGGATTTGAGCGGCATAACGGGCGATGGCAGTGTTGGCCAAGGAACCATGACAGGCAATGCCTCCATTGGCACTGATGTGATTCGCAATGTTCAGCTCTTTTTTGCATCAAATTTCGACGACACCATCACCGGCAGTTCTGCCTTTGTTTTTGAGAATTTCGAAGGTGGTGCGGGCAATGACATCATCAATGGTGGGGCGTTGACCGACACTTTGAATAACTTCGACGGCAGCGCTGCCGGTTTTGATGGTGCTTTGGGCGCTGGTGTGGTGGTTAATCTGACACTGGGAACGGCAGTCGCGCAGGTGGGTGGCAACACCGGCACGGATACGCTGATCAACATCACCCAGGTGCGCGGCAGCACGTTTGATGACACGCTGGTGGGGTCTGATCGCACGGATTACGTCGAAGTGTTCAGGGGCCATCTGGGCAACGATTCGATTGACGGAAAAGGTGGCTTTGACATCGTTCGGTATGAGGACGCGGTCTCTGCCGTCAACGTCAATCTTGCAACCGGGATAGCGTCTGGTGGTGACGGCACAGATACGCTCGCCAATGTGGAAGGCATCCGTGGCTCAGCCCATGGCGACCAACTGTTCGGCGGCAATGCCGCCAACGGCGTCAGCCTGGACAACGGCGAAGGCGCCTACGAGCAGTTTTGGGGCTTGGCCGGTAACGACACGCTGGACGGCGGGCAGGGTTATGACGTGGCAAGCTACTCCCGTTCACTCGCTGCGGTGACGGTGCAGCTTAACGACACGCTAGACGGCAGCGCCGCCGACGGATATGGCACGACCGACGTGTTGCGCAGCATCGAAGGCGTTGCTGGTTCGACCTTCAACGACACCCTGACGGGCAGCAACACCGCCGCTTTCGAATCGTTTGAAGGCCGCGAAGGTAACGACAGCATTAACGGCCAGGGCGGCACTGACCGCGCTGATTACAACTTTGCCTTGGCAGGTGTCACTGTCAACCTGGTCACAGGCACGGCGAGCGACGGCTACGGCAGCACTGATACGCTGCTCAATATCGAAAACGTGCGGGGTTCACGCGATTTCAACGACTCGATTACTGGCAGCGCTGGCAATAACCGTTTGCAGGGCCTGGGCGGCAACGACACGATCCACGGTGGCCTGGGCTTTGACACAGCCGTCTTCAGCGGAGCCAAAGCCGGCTACACAGTGACGCGTGGCGTAGGCTCAGTCACGGTCTCTGGAGCCGATGGAGTAGATGTCTTGACCGGCATAGAGAAGTTGCAGTTTGCCGACGGCAGCACCTTCCTGACGGGTAGCGGCGCCGACTTCAACGGCGACGGAGTGGGCGACCTGTTGTGGAGAAACACCGCAGTCGGCGCCAACACCATCTGGCGCGGCGGCAACTCTGGCACCACCCAGGCCGTCCTGACCATCAACGACCCCAACTGGAAGATCCTGGGCACTTCTGACTTTAACGGCGATGGAACGTCCGACATCCTGTGGAGGAATAGCTCCACCGGCGCCAACACCATTTGGCGCGGCGGCGACTCCACCCAGGTCCAGAACGTGCTCACCATTGCCGAC
>JANNEZ010000161.1:0-4283 GCA_031379255.1 Rhodoferax sp.
TGTAGTCAAACAGGCGGGCCTCCTGGTCCAGCGCGGCGTCGGGCCAGCGGATGTGCAGGCCGCCGGGCGGCATCACAAAATCGGTCGGAATCTTTATGTCCACACGCTCCGGGTCGATCATCGCGGTGGCGGACGATTCGACGATCTCCTGGATCGTCTTCATGCCCGCCCAGACACCCGAGAACCGGCTCATGGCAAAGGCGTGAATGCCCAGATCGAGAATTTCCTGCACGCTGGCCGGGAAAAACACCGGCGTGCCGCAGGCCTTGAAGATGTGGTCGCTCTGGTGCGCGGCGGTCGAGCTTTTGGACATGTGGTCGTCACCGGCCACCGCAATCACGCCGCCCCATTCGGTGGTGCCGGCCATGTTGGCGTGTTTGAAGACGTCGGAGCAGCGGTCCACACCCGGCCCCTTGCCGTACCAGATGCCAAACACGCCGTCAAACCGGTTGGTTCCGGATGGCGCAAAGCCGAGCTGCTGCGTGCCCCACAACGCGGTGGCGGCGAGTTCTTCGTTCACACCTGGCTGGAAAACGATGTGCTGCGCCTTGAGGAATTTTTCGGCCTTCCAAAGCGCCTGGTCGTAGCCGCCCAGCGGCGAACCCCGGTAACCGCTGATGAAACCTGCGGTGTTTTTGCCCGCAAGCCTGTCGCGCAGCTGCTGCAACATCGGCAGCTTCACCAGCGCCTGCACGCCACTCATGAAGGCGCGGCCATAGTCGAGGCTGTATTTGTCGTCCAGCGTGACCGTCTCAAGGGCTTTGCGGATGTGTTCGGGCAGCGGTGCATTCATGGGCGAATTTCTCCAGTCAGGGCAGTGTAGGCCGACGGCGCTTTTCTGTCACGGCGCGGGGTTTGCCCCTTGTGCGCTCACCACGTTCACGGCGTTTTCGGCCACAGCACCCACAGCTTGAGCCCTTGTTTGAGACGCCCGGCCAACTCGCCCGCTTCGGCCCCGATGCCGGCGAAGTAGTCGGCCCGCACAGCGCCGGTGATGGCGCTGCCGGTGTCCTGCGCGATCACCAATTTGTTGAGCGTGGTTTGCGGGCCGCTGGAGGACAGCCAGACCGGCGTGCCGTACGGAATGCTGCCGGGATCGACGGCGATGGAGCGCCCCGGCGTAAGCGCCACGCCCTGCGCGCCGCGTGGCCCGCCCTGAGGTTCGCCCGCCGTCAGCGCCTCCTCGCGGAAAAAAACCACGCGCGGGTTGCCCCACAACATCTCCTGCACCCGCGCCGGGTTTTGCGCCACCCAGGCCTTGATGCCGGGCCAGGAGGCGTCGCGGATTTCGCCCAGATCCAGCAGCCAGCGCCCGACGCTTTTGTACGGCTGGTCGTTGGTGCCCGCATAGGCCAGGCGGATTTGCTGCACGCTGCCGGCCGGGCCACCCGCTGCGGGCGCAAGCTGGATGCGACCGGAGCCCTGGATGTGCAGCACCAGCGCGTCGACAGGGTCCGCCAGCCAGACGATTTCGCGCCCCTTGAGCGCGGCCTGCGCCTCGGGCAGGGTGTCGATCTCCTTGCGGCTGAACCAGGGCTTGCGCACACCCAGGGTGACGGGCGGGCGGTGCACCGGCACTTTGAAATCGGCCGTGGGTGTGCGTGAACCCTGCAACACCGGCTCGAAATAAGCCGTGAGCAAACCCGTGTCGTCACCGTGCAATGACTCAATGCGGTACGGTTGCAGGCGGGACTTGAGCCACGCGAGTTGCTGCGCGTTGTCGGCGATGCTCATGCGCCGTGTCTCGCTGCACACCGAAACAAACGCCGGCAGCGGTTTTTCACAACTCTTGAGCCAGGCGTTCCAGGCCTCAAAAAGCGGATCCTCGTTCAGGCCCGGCAATTCGCTCCAGGGCACGGGCTGCCAGCGGCTGCGCGCCTGCGTGACGGCTGGCGGCAGCGGCTCGGTGGCGGCGGAATCGGGCGCAGGCGCCTGCGACACCTGGGCACAGGCTGCGGTGATTCCTACAATCGCGCCATGAGCCCACATCGTCAAGTGTTGCCAACCGGAGAGCCGTTTCATGGGACTGATTTTGCTTGAAGCCCTTGGGGCCTTGGTGCTTTTGCTGTTGATCGTCTGGTGGACGATGTTTTCAGGCCGGAAAAAAGGCGAGATTGACGACACTGAGCCGGTCGAGACGCGCAAAAAGCCGCCGGAGCCTTAACCTGAAACACTCCTAAAACAATAGCAATAAATCCATTATTTACGTGACTTATCGGCCATAAATTTATGTAAAATGCCGAAAAACAGGCAAACGGCCCTCAATAAACCCCAATTTGGGTATGATTGGGTCAACACCGGCGACACTCAATGCCCGCGAAGCAGATTCGCCAGCTCCACAGCGGACTTGATCTCCATCTTTTCAAACACCTTGGCGCGATGGACCTCGACGGTGCGCACGCTGATGCGCAACTGGTCGGCGATCAGTTTGTTGGGCAGGCCCTGCACCACCAGTTGCATCACGTCGCGCTCACGTTCGGTCAGATCCTGCAGGCGGCTCGCGAGCTTGGTCCGCACGCGGCGCTCTGCCAGTGCCTGCGACGAGACTTTGAGCGCCTGCTCGACGCGGTCAACCAGGGCGTTGTCGGAAAATGGTTTCTCGCAAAAATCAAAGGCGCCGCGCTTGACCGCTGCCACGGCCGTGGGCACGTCGGCATGGCCGGTCAGGAAGATCACCGGCATGGACTCGTGGTGGGCGCGCCCGGCCAGCCAGTCAAACAGGGCCAGGCCACTCATGCCGGGCATGCGCACGTCCAGCAGCAGGCAATGCGGCTGGTCGCGCGGCAGGCCGCGCTCAACCAGGGCGATGAAACTCTCGGCGCTGTCAAACACCTGGCTTGGGCAGTTGCGGGTGCGCAGCAGCCAGGCCAAGGCGTCGCGCACGCCGGCATCGTCATCCACAATGAAAACACAGGCGTCCAGGCTGGGTTGCATGGCCGGATGTTAGGTGATGTTTACGCCCCAGTTGGCGCTGCGACAGCCGGCAAGGTGAAAGTGAACACGGTGCCACGCGGCTGGTTGGGCTCAAACTCCAGCGAACCGCCATGTTGCTCGACCACCGTGCGGCACAGGCTCAGGCCGAGCCCCATGCCTTCGGCCTTGGTGGTGAAAAAGGGCGTGAAGAGCTGTTGTTTCACATCGTCGGAAATGCCGGGGCCCCAATCGGCCACGCTGAAGGCGAGCCAATGGGATTGACCGCGCACTGTCGCGCGGGACACGCGCAGCGCCAACAATCGATGGTGGCTGCCCGGCACGTCCATCGCCTGCATGCCATTGCGCGCCAGGTTCAGCAACACCTGCTCGACCATGGTGCGGTCGCAGCGCGCCATCGGCGCATCGGCATCCACCTGGGTTTGCACCTGCACCGACAATTTACGCGCCTGCAGGCTGATGAGTGGCCCCACGGAATCGAGCAGCGACTGCGGCGTGACCTCTTCGCGGCTGCGGTCGCGCCGGCGCACGAAGTCGTTCACACTCTTGATCACTTTGCCGGCGCGTTCGGCCTGCTCGGCGATGCGCTGCATGGCCAGTTCCAGCTCCCGCCGCAGGCCCGGCGCGACATCCGCTCGCGCCTGCTGGCCACTGCTTTGGCCGGCTGCTTCGAGCAGGTTGGCGGACCCGGTGGCGTAACTGGCAATGGCAGCCAGCGGTTGATTGAGTTCGTGGCTGAGCAAAGAGGCCATCTCGCCCACCGTCGCCAGGCGTGCGGTGGCCGTCAGGCGCTCGTGGCTGGCGCGCGACTGCTCCTCCACGCGCCGCTGTTCGCTCATGTCCAGGAAGGCGCTCATCCAGCCAGTCTGGCGCCCTTCGGCGTTGATCAGTGGCGCTTCAATGATGAGCACCGGAAACAAGCTGCCGTCCTTGCGCATGAAAACCGATTCAAAACCCTCGCGCGGAGGCGCGTTGCCCGCCAGGCGGATGGCCTGGCGCTGCGCGTATTCGTCAATCAAGGTGGTTGGCCAGTAGGGCGCCGGGCCGCTTTGTGTCAGCTCGGCGGCGCTGAACCCGACCATTTGGCAAAACGCCGGGTTGACATAGGTGGTTGTTCCCGCCAGGTCGCGCGCGCGCAGGCCAGTCACGAGCGAATCCTCCATCGCCTTCCTGAAGGCCAAGGCCTCGGCCAGGCCGCGCTCCGCGCGCAGGCGCCTGCGGATGTCCTTGCCCAGAAGCGCCAGCACCGAAATCAGGGCGATTGCCATGGCGGTGACCAGCGCGGTCAGCACATTGGGAAACAGGTCGGGCGCGCCGCGCCAGCTGCTCATGCGCAGGATCATGGTGCTGCC
>JANNEZ010000198.1:0-10275 GCA_031379255.1 Rhodoferax sp.
GTAGTTGCCAACCGTGAGCGCGAAGAAATCCGGGTCATCGCGTTTAAAACCGGGCTGGCCGATCAGCACGTGCGCCTGAGCGGAATCAAAGCTGATTTTTTCGCCCTTGGCGGCCTTCAGCGGTTCAACCTCCGGCACCGCCGCCCAAGGCGCGCAATCGGCCTTCAGGGCTGACATCGACGGCAAGGGTTTGACCTTGGCGAAGAGCTGCGCCACCAATTCGTCGGCCTGTGCGCGGGTCACGGCGCCCACAATCGTCACCACTGCGCGACAGGGCGCCACGGTGCTCCCATGCAGGTTTTTCATGTCCTGTAGGGTGATGTTGGCCAGTGAACGCTCGGTCACTTCGTTGCCGTAAGGGTGCACGCCATAGACGGCATTGGCAAAAGCACGCCCGGCGAGGGTGGCGGGCCGGGTGTTGGCTTCCTTGATGCCCGCCACCATTTTTTGCTGGTTGCGCTGCCAGATGTCCGCCGGAAACGAAGGCTCGCCGATCAGCCGGGCCGCCAGCGCCACGGCCTTGGGCAGCAAGTCCGGGTAGGTCAGGGAGCGCAATGAAAAACTCATTCGATCGGTGCTGGCGCCAGCGCCAAACGAGGCGCCCAAATCTGCCCAGGCTTCGCCCAGGGCGTTTTCGTCCAGCGCAGCATTGGAGCCGCTGGCACGCACGCCCTGACTGAGCAAACTGGCCGTCACACTGGCCAAACCCGCCTTGCCACTGGGGTCGCGCCGGGAGCCGGCGTCAAATTCGACACGCACGTCGACCATGGGTATGGCCGGGCTCTCCACCAGGTAGATTCGCGCACCGGAGGCTTGCGTCCATTGAACAATGGGTATTCCGGCCACAGCGTCGCACGACCCGAAAACTGCCATGAGCAAGGGCAACAGAACACGACCCACCCGGTTGTCAGTATTCTTCATGGCGCGGTTCAATGCCTCGCTCCAGCGGGTAACGCGCGTGGCTTGCGGTTTTTGTCGAGTGGCTGGGGGCGCAGTGTTGCAACCGTGAGCTGGTCGTCGCCAAAGTATTTCCGCGCAACGGACTGGACCTGCCCGGACGTCACAGCGCGCAATTTCGCAATCAGCCGTTCGCCCGCATCCAGGGGCTGGCCTTGCACCCACAAGGCGCCCAGGCTGCGGCCCTGGTTGAACACTGAATCGAGTTTGTACACCTCGCTGGCGACCCATTGGGTCTTGACGCGGTTGAGTTCGGCTTCGCTCACACCCTCGCGGGCAACCCGGGCCACCTGTTCGCGCAAGGCCTTCTCGACTTCCTCAGCCGTTTTGCCCGCTGCCGGTACACCATCGAGGTAAAACAACTGGGGGCCACGGCCCCACAGGCCGTTGTAGGCGCCGGAACTGTCGGCCACGCGCGCTTCGCCTTGCCCCAGGGCCCGGTCCAGCCGCGCGCCACTGTAGCCGTCGAGCACGGCAGCCAATACCGTCAGCGCCAGGGCGTCGTTGCCACCGTCTCCAGGGTTCTCGAGCGACTCCAGGCTGGGCACCTTGAAGGCCAGCGTGACATTGGACTGCTCCGCCGGCGCCTTGAAGTCAATGCGCCGCAAGCCGACCTGCTGGGGTTCGACCTGGGGTTTGCGCGCGGGCACCGGCCGTGCCGCGATCGGGCCGTAATACTTCTGGGCAAGTTGTCTGGCCTGTGCCAGGTCCACATCGCCGGCAATCACCACGGCCGCGTTGGCGGGCACATACCACTTCTTGAAAAATTCCCGGGCGTCGGAGGGCGTCATGGAATCCAGATCGTTCATCCAGCCGACGATTGGCCGGCGGTACGGAGATGCCACAAAAACCGCCGCATTCATCGCCTCGCCCATCAGGGCGCGGGGGTTGTCTTCGGTGCGCGAGCGGCGTTCTTCTTTCACGACTTCAATTTCTTTTTTGAACTCCTCATCGCTCCACTGGTTGTTGGCGAAACGATCAGCCTCGAGTTTCATCACATCTTCGAGCCGATTGGCCGGAATTTGCTGGTAATACCCGGTGTAGTCGCGCGCCGTGAAGGCGTTTTCGCGCCCACCCACGGCCGCGACGCGACGCGAAAATTCGCCGGGCGCCAGTGTGGGTGTGCCCTTGAACATCAGGTGCTCGAGCAGGTGGGCCACGCCCGAGGTGCCGTCCACCTCGTCCATGGCGCCGACCCGCACCCAGAGCATGTGCACCGCTGTCGGCGCCCGCCTGTCGGGCTTGACGATAACGGTCATCCCGTTGGCCAGTGTGAACTGCTCAACTCCGGGCGTCGCCGCAGAAACCAGGGGCCGGGCCGTTTGCGCTACTGCAAGCTGTGCCAACAGGGTGGCCAACACCAACAGGGGCGCGAGAAATAGTTTGGGAATGGGGCGTTTCATAGAATGGTGTGATTCTAAGAACCCGCCAATGTTCAGCTTTTTCAAAAAGAAACCCCCACCTGCCGCTTCCGCGCCGCGCGCCACACCCACCGAAGCGTTGCCGACGCCTTTGGCGGCGCCAAACCCCGGTTCAATGATTGGCAAGGCCCTGGTCGCACCCATCGAGATTCCCCTGCCACCTGCGGTTGCACCCCAAGCGCCGGAGCGCCAAAAATGGCTGGACAAACTCAAGGCGGGCCTGGGCAAAACGGCGTCCAGCCTATCCGGTGTGTTCGCCGGCGGGCAGATCGACGAAAACCTGTACGAAGACCTTGAAAGTGCCCTGTTGCAGGCCGATACCGGCGTGGCAGCGACTGAATTTTTGTTGAGCGACTTGCGCCGCAAAGTGAAGGACAGTGGCATCACCCACCCGGTAGCGCTCAAAAACGTTTTGACAGCCTCCTTGACCGAGATGCTCAGGCCGCTTGAAAAACCATTGGTGATTGGGAAACACACACCCACCGTGATGATGGTGGTGGGGGTGAATGGCGCTGGCAAAACCACCTCCATCGGCAAACTCACCAAACACCTCGCCGATCATGGCGCCAGTGTGTTGCTGGCAGCGGCCGACACCTTTCGGGCGGCAGCGCGTGAACAGCTCACGGTATGGGCCGACCGCAACACTGTGGAGATCATCAGCCAGTCCGGCGGCGACCCGGCAGCGGTGAGTTTTGACGCGGTCACCGCCGGCAGGGCGCGGGGTAAAGACGTCGTGTTGGTCGACACCGCCGGGCGCTTGCCTTCACAGCTTCACCTGATGGAGGAGCTAAAAAAAATCAAACGGGTCATCCAAAAAGCTGACGAAGCCGCCGCGCCGGGCCGTCCCAAGCAAGGCACGGCCCCAGGCCCAAGCAAAGCGCAGGGCGAGCCCAGCGCTGGGGGCAGCGCAGCACACGAAGTGGCAAGCGTGGGGGCGATATTGGCGCCCCATGAAGTGCTGCTGGTGATTGACGGCAACACCGGGCAGAACGCCTTGGCGCAGGTCAAGGCCTTTGATGACGCGCTTACACTCACAGGGCTGATTGTCACCAAGCTTGATGGCACGGCCAAAGGCGGCATGTTGGCGGCCATTGCCCGCGAACGCCCGGTGCCCGTGTATTTCATCGGCGTCGGAGAAAAGCTGGACGAACTTGAGACCTTCAACGCCCGCGAGTTTGCGCAGGCGCTGCTGGCTTGATGCACTTTTGGCCCATTTCAGCGGGCTTGGAACCAATTGGCCGACCTATCGATCAACCGGCCGGCAATCAATCGTCACTCTTAACCGTCACTTTTTAAATTCAACACAATGAACCCTCAACGCCCGAATGCCGCTCAACACGTCCTGATCTCCCGCCGCAAAACGCTGGCCTTGATCTCGGCCAGCGCCGCCAGCCCGCTGTTTGCGCAAACCGGCACACCCTGGTCCAGCATTGAAGGCAAAGCCCGCGGCCAAACCGTGTATTTCAATGCCTGGGCCGGCAGCGAGCGCATCAATGCCTATTTGCAATGGGCTGGCGCGCAGGTAGCTCAACGATATGGCGTGAAGCTGGAGCATGTGAAAGTGACCGACACGGTGGATGTCGTCAAACGTGTGCGCGGTGAAAAGTCGGCAGGCAAGTTGAACGACGGCACCGTGGATCTGGTCTGGATCAACGGTGAAAATTTTCTGGCAATGAAACGCGAAGGCCTGTTGTTTGGTCCGTTTTCCGAAAGTTTGCCGAATTTCCAGTTTGTGGATGTAGTGGGAAAACCGACCACCCGCATTGATTTTTCAGAGCCCGTGGAGGGCCTCGAAGCCCCGTGGGGCATGGCGCAACTGACGTTTTATGCAGACAGCAAGAAGGTGCCCAATCCACCCAGATCCCTTCCCGCGTTGCTTGATTTCGCACGTGCCAATCCTGGCCGTGTAACCTACCCGCGGCCACCGAATTTTCACGGCACCACCTTCATCAAACAGGTCCTGATTGATACCAATACGGACCGCACGGCTTTGTACAAGCCCGTCACGGCCGAATCGCTGGCCAGGGCGGCGGCGCCACTCTGGAGTTATCTTGACGCCTTGCACCCGCATTTGTGGCGCAACGGCAAGCAGTTTGTGCAAAACAACGGCGCGATGCGCCAGATGATGAATGACGGTGAACTGATGCTGGGTTTTACCTTCAATCCCAATGAAGCGGCCAATGAAATTGCCGCCAAACGGATGGCTGAGAGTGTCACCAGTTACCAACTGAGCGGCGGGACCATCGGCAATACCCACTTTTTGGCGATTCCGTTCAATGCGAAAGCCCGGGAAGGCGCGCAGGTGCTGGCCAACTTTCTACTGTCGCCCGAAGCGCAAGCGCGCAAGGCCGACATCGCGCTATGGGGCGACCCGACCGTGCTCGCGATCGACAAACTCCCTGCCGCAGAACGGGAACGCTTCGCGGCCAAACCCCAGCCCGGCCAGGTTGCGCAATTTGCGCCGACGATTCCCGAACCGCACGCCAGCTGGGTAGACCCGCTCGAGAAGGAATGGCTGCGCCGTTACGGGGTTTGATTCAAGGCCCGCCGCTCAGGGCTTTTGCCGCGCGACGCAGGAGCCGGCAAAAATCAACTTGCCGGTGGAATCGATCAAATGGGCCTCGGCGGAGACGCGGTCGATTCGCCACTTGGCAGAACCGCTGCCGAAGCTGATGTCGCTGTCGGTCACCTTGCCACTGGTGAGCCACTGGTTGTTGACCGACACCACTTTTTCCGAGTCGCTGAAACGCACGGTCACGTCTTCGCGGGTGACAAATGCGCCGTCTGGCTGTAAATCACACAGGGCCGTGCGCACGTCCCAGGGTCCGCCGTTTTCGAGCACGTCCCTGGCCAGCAACACGGCCTGCGCGGGCCGCTGTGACGCTGCGCAGGCAAATTCAGCCAGGGCACGGCTGCCGTCGAGCACCTGCGCCGGGCTGAATTTGGCCGCTGACTCGCCGCCCGCGCGGGCCACCACGGCTGCCGCCGCCTGCACCCGGGCACGCGCCGACGCGCCCTGGGGTGTGAGGTCCATGGGTGATGCGCTGGTAGACAACATTGCCACCTGCATCTTGACCTGGCAGTCGGCGACAAAGTGGCTGTAGTTGAGCGGCGGGCTGGGCTGGTTGGCGTTGACGCGCACCAGAATGCCCGAGACATGGTGACGGTCTACCACCGCCAGCGAGATCGGATCAACGCCGTACAGCACGTCGTCGATGCGTTGCAGCAGCAAAGGGCCTTTGCCAGATGGCGTGGCCGACGCTGCAGATCGGGCACCACCGGGGGCGGACGGCCCGCTCCCAAGCTGCGCCGCAGCGCCAAAGGCAATACCAGTGGCAAGCCAGGCCAGGAAGCGCAACAACGAACGAAGATAATGGGGCATCGATTTCAGCGGGAGTAGGGTCAAATTTTAAGGTGACCGCAAACTGTCGAACCCATCCACATTCTGCCCATTGACGAGCCATGTCGCAAATTCTTCCCCATATCAAAATTGAAACCGCTCCCAACCCGACTGCAGCCGTGATCTGGCTGCATGGCCTGGGCGCCGACGGCAATGACTTCGCCGGGCTCGTGCCGGAGCTCGATTTGAGCGGCTTGCCGCCGATCCGCTTCATCTTCCCGCACGCGCCCTCGATTCCGGTTACCTTGAACGGCGGTTACGTCATGCCTGCCTGGTACGACATTCTGGGCACGCAGTTGCAGAGGGTGGAGGACGCGGTGGGCATCCACAAGTCTGCGCAGCAGCTCGAAGCGCTGATCGCAGACCAGGTGGCCCAGGGCATTCCCGCCTCCCGCATCGTGCTGGCAGGATTTTCGCAAGGCTGCGCCATGGTGCTGCACACGGGCCTGCGCCATGCCGAGAAGCTGGCCGGCATCATCGCGCTTTCGGGTTATTTGCCGCTGGCCAACAGCGTGGCCGCTGAACGCAATGCAGCCAACAAAGACACACCGATTTTCATGGCGCATGGCACCGCAGACCCCATGATCGTGCTCAGCCGCGCCGAAGCCTCACGTGACGCGCTGGCCGCTTTGGGCTGCAAGGTGCAGTGGCACACCTACCAGATGCCGCACAGTGTGCATCCCCAGGAGATTGCGGACATTGGGCGGTTTTTGCAACGCGCGTTGGCGGACTGAAAAACCCGAAAGCCTGAAAAATCCAAAAATTAACACCCATGTTAATAGTTGACATAAATGGTTCTAATTTTTAGTTGTCAATTGATTTAATACTTAATATTGAACATTTTTTATACTTATTTAGTATATTTTTAATAGCAATAAATATAACAAATACGTGACTTAATAGTTAAAGTTGATAACTTTTTTATATTATAAATAGATATTCAATACGTTGTCAGACGCAGCCCGCCTTCTTTTTCAAGGCTTTGGCAACCCATTAAAGGAATCAAAGGGTCAAGTCTCCCATTCGCCAACCGTCCGTGGTGTGCCCCTCAGCCAGCCCAGGGCGGATGCCTCCGTGTCACCCGCCGCGAAATTCACCCGCTCGTTGAGCAAAAGCACAGCGCGCGGCTCCTTCTTTACCTGCGGCATCCGCCCTGGGCTGGCTGAGGGGCTTGGGTAACCGAACGGGGATGCCTGGGAAATGGGAAAGTTGACCCTGTTTACCAGCCTTGCCAAACAGCGCTGTGTTTTGGGTTTTTATAGTCCCTAAGCATCGATGCCAAAGTCCAAAAATCACTAATGAAATCAATCCTTTCAGCGATTTTGTTTTTAGGTCGCTTTCGCTGCGTATCAAGTTCGAAGCGAAACCAATTCGCGATTGAAGGGCGAGAAACGTGTTAAAAATCAAGCACATGCATAGTCACCATTTAGCCAAATTCCAAATTGAACCGCGATACGAAGTGGGATCGACCGGGATAACACGTTATAAGGCGCGAGAGGCTCTAGCATGAGTGAAGCACCGGGCCCAACCGTTCCACTCCAGACCATGGAAGCAAATCGCTGTATCGTGAGCTCGCTTGACTGTAGCGAAGCGGGCGAATACCTCAAAGCACTCTCGGAGCTTCATGAACTAGACGATGAGGCTGGGAACAGTAGGTACTTTGTACATAGGCAAGGACTTCTCCTGGCGGCTATCGTGGCCTACTCGCGCGCCTTTACGAAATCACAGGGCGGCGAAAATGCGGTTAGGAAGTTCGCCGTTGATATTGACTCCGTAGTCGCTGACGACCGAGTGTTGCGCGACCTACACAATCTCATTATTGAGAAGAGAGACAAGGCCGCGGCGCATTCTGACTGGAAATACCGACAATCTGAACGTGTTGAAATGGAACGTGTGTCGGGTGTGTTGCGCAAGAACTCTGTAGTGAATTATCAATCGGGAATGGACATTGCTGCGTTTCAAAGGCTAGCAAAGCTTATGGAAGACCATTTCCGGTTCGCCGGTTACCAGCGCGACATCGGCCATGTAAAGCCCAGCGATGGCGCCTTTTACCAAGCCAATGGAGCGGGCGCCTTCGTGCTGCGCACTCCGGCGCTGCTCATCGGCGCGTCTGCAGATTGGCGGAAGGCGGGGTCGGAGTTTTGTCAAAAGCGGGTAGTTTGGTAGCAGCGCCAGAGGTCGAGAGTTTTCAGATGCCGAGCTATGAGTTGGAGGTATTCAGTCGCAACGTTCCGGACGAGGAATTCGTTTCTGATCTGCGGCGCTGCGCGGTGCAGATCGGTAAAGACTCGCTCACGATGGAGGAGTACGGGCAGTTCGGAAAGTACCACCCATCGACCCTTATCAATCGTTTTGGGTCTTGGCACAGCGCTCTCAAGCTCGCTGCCCTCGGCGCCGGGAAGGCCCGGAGCCACGCTCCTGACGCTGATCTCTTCGCGAACCTTGCTGCCATGTGGGAATCGCTGGGACGACAGCCTCGATCAGCGGAAGTGCGGAAGCCGTTCTCGACGTACGCGGTCAACACGTACTCTAGGCGTTTCGGAACTTGGCAACGAGCCCTTGCTGCTTTCGTTGACTACGTCGAGTCCCAAGACGTTGATTCCGATCCGACGCCTCGTGAGGAGCCGCCCGGCACGATCCCCGAATCTCGCAAGCGTCGGACTCGCCGCAACGTTAGCGAAAGGCAACGTTTCCGGGTGCTATTGAGAGACGGTTTCTCATGCACCTCGTGCGGTGCAAGCCCGCTTAAGTCGCGCGAAGTGGAGCTACACGTCGATCATGTGGTCCCCTGGTCGGAAGGGGGCGAAACCGAGGTTGAGAATCTCGCCGCCAAGTGCTCACGTTGCAATTTAGGCAAGGGGAATCTGATTGAGGAATCGGGGAGTGGCGGGACCGCATAGCGACCACGCCAGCTCGGATAGGCTTCGTCGCGAGCGAATGTGCCGAACTTCGTTGTGCTCAGCTACGCGGCTAAGTGAGCATAACAAATCACTCAAACGGACGGCCAGGCGTGCGCCGCAGCAAGAACTGGCTTCAGTGCCGGCCGCCGGTTACTTCAGTCGTTGAGGCTGTAAAAAAATCCTCATTGACCGGCACATTGGGAGATGCCAAGGTTATGAGATGCCTGGGTCTGGCCTCCCATTTTCCAGTCAAACTCCTGCCGCGCGGTTACCCATGCCCCTCAGCGAGTCCAGGGTGGCTGCCGGAGGTAAAGAAGGAGGCGCGCGCGGGCTTGGTTTTGCGAACAAGCATTTCACGCGCCGGGTGACACGTAGGCAGCCGCCCTGGGCTCGCTGAGGGGCTGCCCGCCGAAGAACCACGACGTGCAAAGTCACGTCTCCCGCCTCCCGCCTCCCACCTCGCAAGCACCCCGATTCTCATCAACCTTGATTTTGATGTTAACATTGCCCGCAACATCATGAAGCTGAATTTCCTGCTCGATACCAATGTGCTGGTTGCGGGATTGAGTAGTCGCTTGGGAGCATCCTTTGCGCTGCTTGAGGCGGTGGCCGCCGAGCAGGTTCAATTGAGCGCGTCGGCAACACTTTGGCTGGAGTATGAATCGGTTCTCAAGCGCGCGGAAATCCGGAAAATGCACCATTTGAAACTATCAGAGGTCGATGATTTTTTAAACGGCCTGGCTGCGTTGACAACGCCCGTCGAGCTGCATTTTGCGTGGCGCCCTCAACTGCGCGACCCTGGCGATGAGATGGTGCTGGAGGCTGCTGTCAACGGGCACGTGGACGCGCTGGTCACGCACAATCTCGGCGACTTTGAAATCGCCAAACCAAGGTTCAATCTCAACGTATGGACGCCTGCCAAAGCCTTGAAACAACAGGAGAAACGCTTATGAGCACATTTGCCCTGCGGCTGCCCGACTCCTTGTACGCACATGCCAAAAAACTGGCGGAACGCGATCAAGCCTCACTCAATCAATTTATCACCGTTGCGGTGGCTGAGAAAGTGTCTGCGCTGGACACAGCCGCATTTTTCAGTGAACGCGCGGCGCGCGGCAGCACGGGACGCTTGAAAAACATCCTTTCACGCGTCCCGAACGCGCCGCCAGTGGCTGGCGATGAGCGCTGAGCCTGCAAACTCAGAAGCAGAAATCCAAGGGTCTTGTCGCAAATTTCCCAGTCAAACTCCCGCCGCGCGGTTACCCATGCCCCTCAGCGAGTCCAGGGCGGCTGCCGGAGGTAAAGAAGGAGGCGCGCGCTCGGGCTTGGTTGTGCGAATGAGCGTTTCACGCGCCGGGTGACACGCAGGCAGCCGCCCTGGGCTGGCTGAGGGGCTGCCCGCCGAACAAACGAGACCCAACTGCATTTATCGCCACCTAAATGGCGATCAGTAAGTCTCCAGGTGCAGGCGGCCTTCTTTTTTGAGGGCGGCGCCCACCGCCTCCCAGTTCAGCCCGGCCTGTTGCGCCACATCACGCAGCGCCAGCACCACGCCCTCTTCCATGCTTTTCAAGCCACACACGTAAAAATGTGAATCGGC
>JANNEZ010000206.1:0-1860 GCA_031379255.1 Rhodoferax sp.
GCCTTTTTGCAGCGAGGCGGAGTGTTTGCCGCTGTCCAGGCCTTCACCCGCCGCTTCAACACCCATCAGGCGCGTGTTTTTGTGGCCGATGTACGGGTAAAAAATGCCCATGGCGTTGCTGCCGCCGCCCACGCAGGCAATCACCGCGTCGGGCTGCTCGCCCTTGCACCCGGCGGCCTTGAGCATTTCGGGCATCTGCACCAGGCATTCCTTGCCGATCACGCTCTGGAAATCCCGCACCATCATCGGGTAAGGGTGCGGGCCGGCCACGGTGCCGATGATGTAGAAGGTGTTGTCCACGTTAGCCACCCAGTCGCGCATGGCTTCATTCAACGCGTCTTTCAGCGTTTTGCTGCCGCTTTCCACCGGTATCACGGTAGCGCCCAGCAGCTTCATGCGGTAGACGTTGGGGCTCTGGCGTTTGACGTCTTCGCTGCCCATGTAAACCACACATTCCAGGCCGTAACGCGCGCAGATGGTGGCGGTGGCCACCCCGTGCTGGCCCGCGCCGGTCTCGGCGATCACGCGCGGTTTGCCCATGCGTTTGGCCAGCATCGCCTGGCCGATGGTGTTGTTGATCTTGTGCGCGCCGGTGTGGTTTAGGTCTTCGCGTTTGAGGAAGATCTGCGCGCCCCCTTGCTCGCGGCTCATGCGCGCGGCGTGATAAACCGGTGAGGGGCGCCCGACAAAATGCGCCAACTCGGACTCGAATTCTGCGACGAATTCAGGGTCGTGCTGGTATCTGGCGTAGGCGGTTTTGAGTTCGTTGACGGCGTGGGTCAGGGTTTCCGAGATGAAACTGCCGCCATAAATTCCGAAATGGCCTGACGCGTCAGGCTGGGCGTAGGCTGCGCCCTCAGCTTGTGGGTACTCTTTCATTTGATGATCCTGCAATGAGTCTGTCGGCTTCGCGCACTGCGGCGACAAACTGGTTGATCTTGCCGGCGTCCTTGATGCCCTTCAACGGTTTGCCGTCAGGGCCATCGGCTTCGACGCCGGAGCTCACGTCCACGGCCAGCGTTTTACAACGCGGGCGCACCCGCCTGATGCCGTCGGCCACGTTTGCAGCATTCAGCCCACCAGACAAGACGAGGTGAGCGTTGACGTTTGGAGGAAGCAGTGACCAATTGAAAACCTTGCCGCCACCGCCGTACCCGTCGACATGGGCGTCGAGCAGGATGGCCTGGGCGTTTGAATAATCGAGGGCGTATTTTACGAGGTCAAACGCCTTTGCGCCACTTTCAGGCGCGTCGCCCAGCGGAATGCGCGCCGCGCGCAGGTAGGCGCGCCTGCCGCCCAAGGTTGCCTCTTCACAGGCTTCCGGCGACTCGTCGCCATGAAACTGCAATGTGGCTCTTGCCAGCCAGGCGTAATTGGCGATGATGTTGGTGGCGCTTTCGTTGACATAGAGCACCACCGGCGTGACGAAAGGCGGCAAACGGCGGGCCAGTTCGGCGGCGCGCTGGATCGTCACATAACGCGGGCTTTTGTCGTACAGCACAAACCCGATCGCATCTGCGCCGGCGTCAACCGCTGCGTCAACATCTTGCTCGCGGGTCAGCCCACATATTTTGACTCTAGTCCGGATCATGGCAACCAATCATACGCAGGTGTGGAGTCGGGCAATCCCCATTCAGGCGCGTAACGCGGCCCCAGGAAATACAGGCCGTCGGGCGAGAAGGTGGGCGCTGCGATGTCGCGGCGGCGCGCGGCCAGCACAGTGGCGAGCCAGTCCTGCGTTTGCCGGCCTGTGCCCACGGCGATCAGGCAGCCCATGATGTTGCGGATCATGTGGTGCAAAAAGGCGTTGGCTTCAAATTCAAAACGCCAGTACGCGCCGCGCCTGGAGATGTCGATGCG
>JANNEZ010000318.1:0-10541 GCA_031379255.1 Rhodoferax sp.
GCCAGTCTTGCAGGGCGCTGGGCAGGAGTTGCTGCTGTTCGGGGTGGTAAGCAATATAGCTGGCGGTCATCCATCCATAACGCTCAAAGCCTACTTCTGGTAGACCGATTGAGCTGCCTTTCTGCCGCCCAGACTCCTAGGCGTTTTCCCGCTTTCACCATTCGAGATGCATCCAATGAATCGTCAATTCCCAACATCTCAAAATAATGGCGACTGAATGGAGAAGATCACTTTGACCATGCGCGACTGGTGCATGACGCATGGCCGGAAAAAAAACTGCTGTTTACCGAAGACCGTCATTAGGGTTGCCCCCTCATGGCTCATGGGCACTTGGTGAGCGTTACGCGCGGTCCATCATCAACGACATGAACCGATAGGCGCTGGGCTGGATTGTCTGGAACCTGGTACTGGATGAAACCGGTGGCCCCAATCATGTCGGCAATCTGTGCAGCGCTCTCATTTTGGTCATACCACCAACGCAAATGCGCCCCAGTCTCCTACGTGCTCGCCCAAGCCTGCCGGAACCAGCTCGCAGCCAACAGTTAGAGCCGGAAGCTTGCCTTGGATACCGGCCTTCAATTTGGGCAGCAGCAATTCACGGTGATGCCAAAAAACACTGCCTCCCAGGCTGATACGCTGGAGGTCGAACATCACAATGATGTTGTAAAGCATTCTCCCCATCAAACGGCAAAGGTCGTCCAGAATTTTGATGGCATCGGGATTGCTGGTATAACAAGCCTGAAACAGAGTCGCAAAATCAGTGAATCCAAGATGCGAGAAACGACGTGGTATCGCGTTGCCGCCAATTAGCGCTTCGACGTCTCCCACATTTCCGCAACCGCACATTGCGTTGTCGTGGTCACTTACAAAAATGTGACCAGCGTGCCCCGCGTTGCCGTTTTTTCCACGCAAAACATGTCCGTCTACGCACACGCCGACGCCAATGCCGGTACTCCAGGTCACATACGCGCAGTGGTCCATCGGCTTTCCGTCTACCTGCAAGGCACCCCACCTCCGCTCGGCTTCCAGCGCACCGATGCCGTCATTCTCAACTCTCACCCGTGAGAATATTCGCCGAAGCGGCGCCTCCAGAACCGCGGTAAGCCAGCTATTTGGCAAGGCGCGTTTTTCACCCGCTATCCCGCCACAAATATTGGGGGCCGCCAGTTCTACACAGCCCTCTACCAACACGAACGGTCCGCAAGACGACACACCCAATGCGGACAAATCACTCAGTGCCATGCCATTGGCCGCGCAACAGTCCTCCAGCATCCTGATAACCTGTTGCGCCAGTGCATCGCGCTTGCCTACTTTCAAAGTAGGTTCGACCGCCCGGCCGCGAATGCCGTTTGCATCGATCAAGGTGGTAGCTACTTTAGTGCCACCAATATCCACGCAGGCCACGGGTTTTGCGCCTTGCGTCAAACGAAACTTGTCAAATGAAAATTTGTCGTTCATTCCTGCTAGGGTCTTACCATCAGTTGTCCGTCGACCCCGAATCCAAGCGACCAAGCTGCATCGGGCAATAAGCCCACGATCTGGCCGGCATTGAAATTCACTTGGTTGGCACCGACCTTGGCATTGAGCAAACCATTCACGCCCTGAACGCGCAGGTGGATGATGGAAGAGTCGCCCAGGTGTTCGGCCAGCACCACTTCCGCTGGCACACCCTGCTCCGGTGTTCCGATATGCAGGTGCTCAGGGCGCAAACCCACGCGCACGGCCGCACCTGTACCGGCACCCTGCAATCGACTCCACAAACCCTGGTGAGCAGGCATAGCGCCATCAGCCGGCTTGTCAATCAGATTGATGCGAGGAGCACCAATAAAAGTGGCAACGAACTCGGTGGCGGGCCGGTTGTAGAGTTCCAACGGTGCTCCGAGTTGCTCGATGGCGCCTTTGTTAAAGACGGCAATGCGGTCGCCCAGAGTCATGGCCTCGACTTGATCGTGCGTCACGTAAATCATGGTGGTGCCCAACTCGGCATGCAGACGTGAAAGCTCGACACGCATGTCCACGCGCAGCGCAGCGTCCAGATTGGAGAGAGGCTCGTCAAACAAAAACACTTTGGGCTTTCGCACAATGGCGCGGCCAATCGCCACACGCTGTCGCTGGCCACCGGACAACTCTTTAGGGAAACGACCCAACAACTCAGTCATGCGCAAGATCTCGGCGGCACGGCCCACTTGCAGCTCACGCTGCGCCTTGTCAATCCCAGCCATCTTCAGCGCAAAGCCCATGTTTTCGGCTACCGTCATGTGGGGATAAAGCGCATAACTCTGGAACACCATGGCTGCGCCGCGATCAGCCGGATGCAAGTCATTGGCGCGTTGACCGTCAATTAGCACATCGCCCGCAGTTATCGATTCCAGACCGGCAATCATTCGCAAGGTGGTCGATTTACCACAGCCGGACTGACCCACAAACACCATGAATTCGCCATCGTGAATGTCCAGGTCAATACCGCGGATCACATCCACCGAGCCAAAGCTCTTGCGCAATCCTTTCAAGCTGACTTGGCCCATGTCTATGCCCCTGCGTTTGTCAACTGCGCAGTTGACAATTCCGGCGCTTCGAGCCGTGTGGTGGGTGCTGTGGTGAGTGCTGTGGCGCGGCCCTTGCGCGCAAGCAACATGGCGGCATACCAGAGGGCACTGTCCTTGGGCGTGCGCCTTTGTGTGGCGTAATCCACATGAACAAGGCCAAACCGCTTTTCGTACCCAGAGGCCCATTCAAAGTTGTCCATCAGGCTCCAGACCATATAGCCCTCCATGCACACGCCCTGCTCTATGGCCTTGCCCACGGCATCAATGTGGCGCGCAATGTAGTCGGTCCGGTCAGCGTCGTGCACTTGGCCGTCTTGCACCTCGTCCTTGAAAGCGCCCCCGTTTTCAGTGACGTAAAGCGGGGGCAGCGGATAGTCATTGTGCATGCGCACCAGCAATTCGGTCAGGCCTTCGGGATAAACCTCCCAGCCCATCTCGGTCATGGGCAGTCCACTTTGCTTGACGTCATACGGTCCTTTCGCACTGACGACGGAGCGCGAGTAGTAGTTCACACCCATGAAGTCCATGGGCGTTTTGATCGCCTCCAGGTCACCCGCTTGAACCTGCGGCGCGTCTGCGCCCAGATGCGCGATCACATCGCCTGGGTACTGCCCCTTGAGCAGCGGATCCATATACCAGCGCAGCAGCTTGCCATCTTCCAAGTGGGCTTGCGCCCGGTCTTCTGCAGACGGAGTGGCACAGTGCACCGGAGACAGGTTTAGCACAATGCCCAGCCGGGCAATGCTGCCCTGCTCGCGCATCGCTTGCATTGCCAAACCGTGGCTGAGCATGAGGTGGTGCGAGGCCTGCATGGCTGAGGCGCGACTCTTGATCCCGGGCGCAAATATGCCCTGCTCATAACCCAGCACCGACATTACCCACGGCTCATTGTGCGTAGTGATGGTGGCCAGACGGTCGCCCATGCGCTTGTCAATACCCTGCGCATACTCTACAAAGCGATGGACAGTGTCGCGGTTGGCCCAGCCACCATTGGCCTGTAGTTCGCTGGGCAAATCCCAATGGTTCAGCGTTAGGTATGCTTTTAAGCCGCGCGCCTGAAGGCCGTCAACCAGACGTTCGTAAAAGTCCAAACCTTTCTCATTCCAGGCACCGGCCCCGCCGGGTCGCACGCGCGGCCAGGACACCGAAAAGCGGTAGGCATCGACGCCCAGACTGGCGATCAAGTCCAAGTCATCTTGCCAACGGTGGTAATGGTCACAGGCGATCAGGCCATCACTGGCATCGGCAATGGCGCCAGGTTGCTTGCAGAAGTCGTCCCAGATGGACGGTCCTTTTCCATCTGCATTTGCAGCGCCCTCAATCTGAAAGGCGGCGGTGGCGACACCCCAGACAAAGTGCTCGGGAAAGCTTGAGAGCAAGTTCGGATCAATGGTCTTTTTCATATTACTTCACAGCCCCTGCGGTCAGGCCGTCTATCAGCCGGCGCGAGGAAATGGCAAACAGCACCAAGAGAGGCAACGTGGCAATCGCAGAGCCGGCCATGACCGCGCCCCACTCGGTATTCACTGGGCTTTGCATACTGCGCAAGGCCAGTGGCAAGGTGTACATCTCGGGTGAGCGCATCACGATCAGGGGACCAATGAAGTTGTTCCAGGACGCAATAAAGGTAATCAGACCCAGCGTGCCCAGGGCAGGCGTGAGCAGCGGCAGCACGATGCGCCAGTAGATGCCCAATTCGCCGCAACCGTCCATACGCGCGGCTTCAATCAAGTCTTTGGGGATTGACGAACCGATGAATTGCCGCATCATGAAAATTCCGTAGGCGCTCGCCGCGCCGGGAATGTAGAGCGCTCGCGGTTGGTCGATCCAGCCAAAGGCGTCCATGATCATGAAGGTCGGGATCATGCCAAGAAACGAAGGCAATAGCATCGTGCCCATCACCAGCAGAAACATTGGCTGCTTGAAGCGAAATTCAAACATGGCGAACGCGTAGCCGCCCATGGAGCAGAACAGCAGCGTCAGCGCGGTGGAGGCCAGCGCCACATACAGGCTCCAGCCCAGACTGCGCCAAAACAGAATCTTTTCCGTCAGGATTTGCAGATTGACGAAGAAGCTGTCGCCAAAAAACAGGGGTGGCGGCAGGTTGAATATTTCGGTGCGTGAATGCGTGGCAAACACAAACATGAAATAGAACGGTGTCAGCATAATGAGTGCGCCCGCGCCCACCAGCAGGTAGGCCACGTGCGGCGCCAATTTTTCGGTGTTCATCGGATTGCCTATCAATGAGAGCTGTTCCGCGGCTTGAAGGCCCGGTTGGTGAGCCAGGTCAAAAGAGCCACCACCACAAAGAACAACCATGACAGGGCGCTGGCCAGTCCGAAGTCATTGAATTCAAAAGCAGTGCGGTACAAGTACATGGCCGTGGTCATGCCAGCTTGGTCGGTGCCGCCGCGTCCGCCAGTCAGAATGAAGGGCTCTTCAAACAATTGCAGTCCTCCTATCACACTGAGAGTGACGCCGAAATAGATCATGGGTTTGAGGCTTGGCAGCGTGATGTAGAAAAACTGCTGCAGACGCCGTGCGCCGTCCATGGTGGCAGCCTCGTATATGTCGCGCGGGATGGTCTGCAGCGCGGCCAAGTACAGCACGGTGTTGAAACCGACATAGCGCCAGAACACGACGATGGCCACGGCTGGCTTCACGTTCTCCGCCCGGTTCAGCCAATCAATCGGCTCACCCGAAACAAGCCAGCCCATTCCCGGCACGCCGGACAGCGCGCGCAAAGTTATGTTGATCATGCCATAGTCGGTGGAAAACAGCGTGCCGAACATCATGGCGATTGCGACGGTGGAAGTGATGTAGGGCAAAAAATAGGCGCCGATCACTGCATTGCGTGTGCGCTTGAACGAGGTGTGGATAAAGTAGGCCAACGGTATCGCAATCACATGCTGCGGCACGCCCGAAGCCACCGCCAGCCACGCGGTGTTGCCTAGCGACTTCCAGAACCATTCGTCGGTCATGGCAAAGGCAAAGTTGCCCAGACCCACAAACTTCATGCTCGACAGGCCAGCGGTGGGCTCCCAGGTCTGGAATGCCAGGAAAAAAGAGAATGCCAGCGGGAACACCCCGAAGACCAGAAACAGCACAAGAAACGGGCTCACCAGCAGGTAAGGCACGTATTTGGGCGACAGGCGCCAGCTGGGTCGCGAAGAGATGGAGCCAGCCATGGTGAACAACGCTCAGCGTGCGACGCGGCGTTCCAGCAAGGCCTTGGCATCAGCCAGAGCGGTCTTGATGTCCTTCCCCTGGTCCAACACCTTGTCCAGCTCGGTGTTGACGATTTCTTCGGCGATCGGGTCGAGTTTGTGCACGTCAACCGTGGCAATCTTGTTGGCCGCGTCACGCCACAACAAGCGCGCCTTCTGGCCGCCCAAAAATTCGATCGACTCGTCAAAAAAGGCATCCTTATGCACATCCACCAGGGCTGGGAACGCGTCTTGCGATTTGAAGGCGCTGAGCTGCATTTCGGGACTGAGCGTCATCATCTGAATGAACTCCCAGGCCAAGGCCTTGTTCTTGGAAGCCTTGGGTAAGGTGTAAAAACTGCCGCCCCACGAGCCATAGGCCTTTTCGGGTAGTTGCGCGGCGCGCCATTGCCCTTTGGTGTTGGGCGCCAGCCAGTTGTTCAGGTGGCCGGCCAGCCAAGCACCGGACAACTGGGTGGCGATGGTGCCGCGCTTGAATCCTTCAGACCATTCGTTAGACCAGGCGCCGATTTTGCCGTCGAGCTTTTGATCCCGCACTTTTTTAGCCAGCTCAAAGGCACGCACGAAGCGCGGCGTGCCGACCAGTACCTTGCCTTTGTTGTCAATGTACAAACCCTCTCCAGGCTTGATGTCGGAGCGGATCACGATGTCTTTGACGTCGCGCGCATGGGCCACCAAGTAGGCGCCAGTGGCGGCCTTGATCTTGCCGCCCGAGGCGACGAAGGAGTCCCAGGACTGGGTCAGGTCCGCCTCTTTTACGCCCGCTTTTTTCATCAGGTCGTCGCGGTACAGCAGCGTGCCGGGGCCGATATCAGACGGCACAGCCACAACGGTTCCGGCGTTGGTGGTGCCCTGGCGGAACGCATAGGGAACAAAGTGCGCCTGTTGGCTTTTGATGTTGTAAGGTGCAGCGCCCAGATCTTCCAGGCCCCCGCCTTCGGCGAAGCGGGCAACAAAGCCGTACTCCACCACCATCACATCTGGCAGGTTGGACGACGTCGACAGTGCCGTCGTCATGGCCGTATGGTGATCTGCAAAGGCCCGGCTGATCACCTTGATTTCAACGTTCGGGTGCTTTTTCTTCCACATCGCAATCGCCGACTTGGCAATTTCATCCACGGCCGGATAAGCCGCCACTGTCAATGTTTGCTGCGCCAGGGCAGCCGAAGCCAGCGTTAAGGCGGTAAGGGCTCCCCACAAGGCCGTTCTCAGGACATGATAGGACAGGCTTACTGTATGCATGGAATTTCCTCTATGGCGCTGCAAATTGTGAAAGCGCTTTCATTATAGATTACACCCTGCCACTCAAACACTCAGGGTAAGCCCCATACCCCTGCAGCAATCAGGCCGTCCAGCGGCGACAGGATTCGCGCAAAACCAGACGTGGCAAGGGCAATTGAAACGTCGGTTTTTCGCCCGACAGCATCTGCAACATCCCTTCCGCCGCAATCTGGCCCAGTTCATAGGCCGATTGGTGCACACTGCTTAGCGGGGGGGTGGCATACAGGGAAGAGGTCAAATCATCGTAGCCAATCAGGGAAACATCTTCCGGCACGCGCAAGGAGTGCCGGTTCAAACCCAATACGGCACCCAGGGCCATCTGGTCATTGGCCGCAAAGATCGCCGTGAAACGCTTGCGGGACGCAATCAGCTCCACCACCGCTCGCATACCCCCACCCTCATAAAAGCCACCTTCTGCCAGCAAGCCCTGATCAAAGGGAATGTGCGAAACTTTCAAGGCATTGCGGTAACCCATTAAGCGCTCTATTGCGTCGGGGTGGTCGGGATCGCCTCCAATAAAGGCAATCTGGCGGTGGCCCAAATCAATTAGATGTTGGGTCGCGAGGCGGGCGCCCTCCACATTGTCGTAATTCAAGGCAACCAGTCCAGGCGCAGTCATGGTGCGCCCGGTCACCACGATCGGCAAGGACTTGGCATAGTTCTTCAATGCAGTGTCCGTAAGGCGACCGGTCAAAACAATGATTCCGTCAACACGGCGCGAACGCAAGGTTTCCATGCACCGCGCCTCCACGTCGGCGTTCCATTGCCCACTGACAAACAGGGGGCTGTAACCCAAGGGCAGCAATTTCTCTTCGATGCCACGCAGGGTTGACCCGTAAAAAGGACTGTCCAGTGTTTGCGTGATGACCCCAATGCTGAACGTCCGTCCACCCGCTAAACCCCGCGCCACCGGATTGGGTACAAATCCGAGTTTCGCGATGGCGTCATCCACCAATTTTTTTCGAGCGGGACTCACCACGGCGGTCCCGTTCAAAATCCGCGAGACCGTTGCCGGTGACACCCCAGCCTCTTTCGCTACCTGCTCTAGTGTTACGACTTTTGTAGGGGTTGACGCAGTCGTTTTGGCAATACGTTTTGGGTTGTTGGCGCTCATGCGGGGAATAATAAACCAATGATGTAAGCGCTACCAAGGGTGAAGTGTGGCCACTGACACCAACCCCAAACCCGGTCATTTCAAACCGGAGATTGGCGGCTTTCAGTTTGTTGACAGGCCCTCGGTCTGGCGAACGTACTCGGCGTTAGATGACCGAGCGAGCAGTGTGGGCGACCCTTGGAAAACTGGTCGGCTGATGCGCCTGTTCCCTTACGCTGCGCAGTGTGCAGTTGAATCAATGTGACGGAAAGCGCGATTCAGTTGCACCTGAGCCAGGCCCCCGGAAACGCCGACGAGCGCTTCGCGTCGCTTCAGTCAACCCTGAAATGCGGCACCAATTGCGGGTCTTGTGTGCCGGAACTCAAGCGGCTGGCGCAGGCGGCGGTGCCGGTTGTGCCGCTCAGGCAAGCTGCGTAAATCAGGTGCAGGCAATCCGTCAATTCCACAGCCGCCGCCACGCCCGAAACTCACTGGGCCGCAGTCGATAACGCGCGATGTTGCCCTCGTGTACAACTTTTTAATGGCGCGCAAATCAATTCTCGCGCCATTGAAAAATTATCGCGCCATGCTCGAATGCTCTACAAAGGCGCGGAATTATTCGTGTTGGATCCGTGCTGAGAGGAGCAATTCCACGCTTTTTAGTATCAACTGATGATATTATTCAGCATGGCTGACAAATCTGGACTGCAAAATCTGCTTGATTTGGCGGATTCTGTGATTGACCAGGGCGACGGGTACTGGATCAAAATCGAAGCCTGGTCAGTGACACCCAGCAAGGAAGTGCCTCACGGAATCCGCTATTCATTGACCCTTCACGAACCTTATGGCAAACGGATTCTGGGCTACGACAATGCCCACGCCGTGAAACCGCCTAAGAAGTTCAAGTTTGCCGGGCAGCGGCTGACGTATGACCACAAACACCGGCACGTGTCGGATAAAGGTGTGCCCTACGCCTTTGTAGACGCATACCAGCTACTGAGTGATTTCTTCACAGAGGTTGACCAAGTTTTAGCCCGGTCTAAATTGAACTGACTGACTTGACAGGGAGAGTGAATTTGGAAAATGGACAAGGAAAACGCATGAAAGCCATCACAATTGGAATTTTGCCCCAGGCCCAAATCCGCAGCCGAATGTTGTCAATTGCCAAAGGCGACTTCAAACCCAAACCAGGCGACCCCAAAATTTGGTTCACCTCCATGCGTTCGCTGGCGGAAGTGTTGAGTGACGAGAACCGCGCTTTGTTGAAAGTGATCAGAGACCAGCAACCCGATTCCATCGCGGCACTGGCGCTTGCCACCGGCCGCAGAGCCAGCAACTTGTCGCGCACTTTGAAGACTATGTCGAACTACGGATTGGTTGAAATGCAAAGCGTCAACCAGCGGCAAGTACGGCCAATTGCCAAGGCGACTGAGTTTCGGATTTTGACGAAGGCCTAAATCAAAAAAAATCATCTACAAAATGAGAGCCCGTCGCCCTTGCCTTTTGAGCAAGCTCACCGCTTTTTTGTCGAACGAAACAAACGTAACGCCACCCAGCCACTGCCCCTCATAGGCAATAACACCGTCCGCGAAATCACCGCCCGCGTCGAGCACGGCAAGGCCCGCCTCAACAGCCGGCCGGTTCATTTCCACGTTCGCGGCCACCAGCAAGGCACGGATGGCCGCCGCCGCGTCTGACAGCGCCAGCCCATACACCTTGCGCAACACCCAAACCAATTCGCATAAACAGGGCAGCGCAATGGCAATAAGCTCGGCCTCGGTCAATAGTTTGGCGGCGGCTTTTGACTGCGCCGGGTCGTCGCCCACAAGCGCCCGCACCAGCACGTTGGTATCAACGGTGACTCTCACCGTTTTCCAGCCCAGCCCTGCGCAGCAGCCTCGTTGATTTCGTCGATGCTGGCAATTTTTTTGGTCCGCCCAGCCAACAAGCCGACAAACCCGCCAATTGCCGCAGCAGGCCGCGCAGCCTTGATCACACCTTGCCCATCCGGAAGAAGATCCAGCTCGATCTTCCCGCCCGGCTTGATGCCCAGGTGTTGCAACACGTCTTTTCTGAACGTAACCTGCCCTCTGGAAGTAATGGTCAGTGTGGTCATGGCAATGCCTTCTCAATGCTTTAATTTTGGTTCAACTTTGGTATTGTAAGGTGAAATAGCATTACTCGATGTAACCGGCTGGACTTTTCATGCAAGTTCAGACTGCGCGCTTCAAAGTTTGGAGGCTGCTTTTTTCAAACATTGCACATGTAGCAACCACCGCGCGGCGACTGGGCAATGCGCATGCGGTTTTGGCGCGAAAGTTCCGCGCGGCCACGAAAAATTCGTGCGACACGGTGGTCGCGGAATTTTTTGAGGTGAATTGACAAGCCCCTACC
>JANNEZ010000321.1:0-2468 GCA_031379255.1 Rhodoferax sp.
CTTGTATGTTACGGGTGCTGGGGCAAAAGGGACTCTGCAGTGCATCGGCCACGAGGACCGACCAGTCGAGAACTCTCCAGCCCCAGCAACTCAACGTCGATAAGGAACTGCGCGTTGGCCGTTTTCCAAAGGCTGCCAAACGCCGATCTGTAAGCAAGTTAACGTGAGCCACTGGCCAAATGCCCCAGCGCTTTTATTGTCCTACACAAGGAGCGCCCCATGCAAGAGCCAGCCATACCCTCAACCCTGTTGCCTGCGTCAGCCAGAGTCATTCCACTGATCGGGGTGGATGTTGCCAAAGACACCTTGGTGACGGCTGTTTATGCCAGTGCCACCAAACCCCAGACCATCGCCAACACCCCTGGCAGCATCAAGGCATGGCTCAAGACGCTGCCTGTGCCTTGCGCCATTGCCATGGAGTCCACAGGCCGCTACCAACTGGAGCTGGCCGCCCTGGCCCATGTCTGCGGCCACGCCGTCTACGTGCTCAACGCCATGGACGTCTTCCACTACGGCAAAGCCTTGGGCCAGCGTGGCAAGACAGACCGGCTGGACTCGGTGCTGATTGCCCAGTACCTGGCCCATCACCACACACACCTGCGCCTGTGGCAGCCCACCCCGGCGGCGTTGATGCAGTTGCGCACCTTGCTCAAGAGCCGGGCCCACCTGGCCGATACCAATGCCAAGCTGAAGATGGCATTCAAAGACGTCAAGCAACTCAACGCACAAACCAAGGCCCTCTCCAGGAAGCTCGAACAAACCATGGCCTACATTGACACCCAGGTGCAGCGGCTGATCCAAGCCGATGCGAGCTTGGCAAGCGGTCAAAAATTGCTGCGCACCATCAACGGCGTAGGGCCTCAAGGGGCGGCCCTGATGGCCACACTGTTGGCGCGGGTGGGCTTTGCCAGTTCAGATGCCCTGATCGCGTTCTCGGGCTTTGACCCCAGGCCGCAAGACTCGGGCAAGAAGCAGGGCGTGCGACGGCTCTCCAAGCGGGGCGACCCGATGATCCGCCGTCAGATGTGGCTGTGTGCGATGTCGGCCATCCGGTCAGCGGCATTCAAACCAGCCTACGAGGCCTTGAGGAACCGGGGCATACCGACAACAGCGGCCCTGGTCGTGATTGCGCGCAAATTGCTGCGCATCGCGTTTGCAGTGTGGAAGTCCGGCAAGCCGTTTGACGCCAGCTTGGTGGGGCACAAGTCGCCGATGGCTGCAAAAACCGCTTGACTTGCAACATAGAACCTCGCCGTCAGGGCACGGCGCTCAGACAATCGCACCTCTGTCGGTCCGCTTCGCGGCCCCCAGACCCTGACGCCTGCGTGCTTCAAGGCAGCGACACATGCGCCCTGGCGCCGTTGGGGTGGGGCAGGCTACAGTGCCCCTGCCGCCACTACAGCACTTCAGACGGCGCATTGTTATATTGCCCTGCAACACTGCCGCCATACGCCAAGGTGCCGTTGATGCAAGTCGTTGAATGGCTGGATGGTGCGGCCCCTGTCGCCCAAACACCAGGCGAGGAGGCCGTGATCATCGGCGTTTTGCAATTCCAGAACCAGGGTTGGTGCAGCAATAGTCGCGCCCAACAAAGCCCGCTCAACAATCGCGGAAAGGTGGCGCAAGGTCTTCAAGTAGCCAACCGACAGGGCCTCGCGCTGATCCAGTTTGAGCACGTCAACGGTGGTGGTTCCTTTAGCCGACCAATCATCCAGCCGCAAATCAAAACGCGCGCTGATATTGCCAGTAGCGGGGTCGAAGTCCAGATGTTTCCATGGGTCTTCACGCGTGGGGTCTATCAGCAAAGCCTGCTTGCCGGACATGGGGAATTTGTTGCCCTTGAAGCGCCCGCATTCAGTGCAGCACAACAAGAGATTGGGCCAGTGGTACATGCGCCGGGGATAGACGGCTTTGGGACGGAAATGCTCAATATCCGCACCGTGCGAGTCCAGGCAGTACATGCAGCGCTGGCGCGGCCCCATCATGGTTTGAAGCGTGGCCACCACCGCTTTGAGAGGCTTGGTTTGCCTGGCATTTTTCCAATCATTCAGAATATTCAAGTTGCCATTTTTTTGCTTGTCATCAGCTACCAATTGCCGTTTGCTCAAGTAGCTCTGTGCCGCTTTCGGCAAGGCGGTTCGCTGAACGCGCCGCATGAGTTACGGCTCCTCACCAGTCACGGCAAACAACTGAAGTTGTCTGGCCTTGGCTTGCTCATCCTTGCTGAGCTTGGCGCCGGCACGCTCCTTCGCCTTCAACTTGGCGTATTCCGCGCGCCCTTCTACGGCCCTAGGCGAACGCGTGTTTTGCAAACCAAATGCGGCGGTCAGCAAAATGGTGTCAGGCCGGGAGCTGATGACCGTGTTGTATTCAGACTGTGTCAAGGGTCTGGGCTTGTCTTCGCCGCCCGGCGCAGGCAAGACAAACAAGCCGTTTTCATCCGCAGCCTGGCAAATGATGGGGCTGTG